>SPVA01000049.1 GCA_013530545.1 Acinetobacter lwoffii | reverse complement strand
CCATAGCAAGAGTGAACCACCTGATCCCTTCCCGAACTCAGAAGTGAAACCTCTTAGCGCTGATGGTAGTGTGGGGTTACCCATGTGAGAGTAAGTCATCGCCAGCTCATTATTCGAAAATCCCCCTCCGCTAAGGCAGAGGGGGATTTTTTTATGCGTGGGTTTTAGTCAAATAGCTCTTGGAATTGTTGAATATTGATTAAAAACTAGACTCATGGGTTTAGATTTTTAAGGAATAAGTAAGACTTTAGTCGGATATTGCATGAAAAGTAGCTGTGTTGAACTAAGTTGTTGCGAAGACATGGCGATAAGAATCATTAAAAATAATAAATAAGAGTTAGGGTCATGTGTCGTGCTGAAAACAACGAAAAAAACTCACAGGAGGTGAGTAAAAATGGCAGAAAACATGAAGCGAGTAGCAAACACTGTAAGTGTGAATGATGTGATTGATCAGGCAAAATTCACTAAATTTCACTTAAGCATTGTATTATGGTGTTTGTTTATTGTCCTATTTGACGGATATGATTTAGCAATTAACGGTGTCGTTCTGCCTCTACTTATGCAAGAGTGGGGCATGAGTGCTGTTCAAGCAGGCATGCTTGCAAGTACAGCACTCGCTGGCATGATGTTTGGAGCCATGCTGTTTGGGATGCTTGCAGACAAAATTGGTCGTAAAAAAGTTATCTTGATTTGTGTTTCTTTATTTAGTGCTTTTACATTTTTAGGTGGATTTACCACTAATCCAACAGAATTTGGTATTTTACGTTTTATTGCTGGTTTAGGGATTGGTGGTGTATTACCAAACTTAGTCGCTCTAACGTCTGAATATGCACCTAAACGTTTAAAAAGCACACTGGTAACCACCATGTTTAGTGGTTATGCCGTGGGCGGTATTATGGCTGCATTATGCGGTACATGGTTTACACCAAGTTTTGGTTGGGAAATTATGTTCTTCATTGCAGGTATTCCCTTACTTTTTGTTCCATTTTTTTGGAAGTTCTTACCTGAGTCTTTAACTTTCCTCGTTAAAGAACAAAAAGTGAATGAAGCACGTCGTTTTATAAAGCAAGTCGAGCCAACTGCAGACATACAAGAAGATACTGAACTGGTTCTAGCTAGCGCTGATCAGACCCAAAGTGCATCAGTAAAAGCTTTATTTACAGAAAATCGTGCCACAGGAACATTCTTATTTTGGATTGCTTTCTTTATGTGCTTACTCATGCTTTACGCACTTGGAAGCTGGCTACCAAAACTGATGATGGCAGCGGGATATTCTTTAGGTAGCAGTTTAATGTTCTTATTAGCGCTGAATATTGGTGCCGTGATCGGAACCATTAGCGGTGGTATTTTGGCAGACCGTTTTGACTTTAAACCTGTTCTTATGAGTATGTTAACTGTCGGTGTACTATCTTTGGTTGGTTTGGGCTTTAATTCTCCAACCCCTGTTATTTATTTACTTGTCGGTTTAGCAGGTGCCTCATCTATTGGTACCAGTATCTTGTTATATAGCTATGTTGCTCAATACTATCCTGTTGCAGTACGTTCTACTGGTATTGGTTGGGCTTCTGCTGTAGGGCGTACAGGTGCAATTGTTGGCCCAATCGTAATTGGTATGCTGCTTGGTATGGAGTTACCACATAAATGGAACTTTATCGCAGTGGCAATGCCAGGTATTATTGGTATCATCGCTATTTCAATGATTCGTAAGCCACAACCTGGTCGCGTGATGGTGAAAAAATTAAAAACAGCCAAAATTTAAACTCTCGTAATTAAGCTACTCAGTTAAAAAAGCTCCTTACTTAAAGGGGCTTTTTCATATCTTTAGTATGAAATTAAATCAATATTCAATTGGTCAAAAGAATAAGCGGATTAATAGAGCTTAAATATTGGGCGAATTAAAAAATAAACATCAATTATTCAAAAGTTTATATTAATAATAGTGTGACATATCACGCAAATAAATGACATTTCCGAGAGCATAGCAGAATATCAATTAGTCTTATTGTGCCTTAAATCCCGCTTGCGTATATTGCCTGACATTGAAGATTGACTTCAGTCTTCAACAAGATGTTATGGACAAGTACTCATGGGAGATGAGAACGATGACAACGGAAAAAATAGATGTAAATTCTGTAGTCGATAATGCGAAATTCACGCCTTTCCACTTCAATGTAGTTGCTTGGTGTTTACTCATTATCTTATTTGATGGCTACGATCTCGCAATCAATGGTGTAGTTTTACCGTTATTGATGCAAGACTGGGGCTTAAGTGCAGTGCAGGCTGGAATGCTTGCAAGTACCGCACTGGCCGGCATGATGTTTGGTGCGATGATCTTTGGTTCCCTCGCGGACAAGATCGGTCGTAAGAAAGTGATCATGATCTGTATTGTATTATTTAGTGGTTTAACTTTTGCCGGCGGCTTTGCTTCAAACCCAACCGAATTCGGTATTTTACGTTTCCTTGCCGGTCTTGGTATTGGTGGCGTAATGCCAAACCTGGTGGCATTGACTTCGGAATATGCCCCACAAAAAATGCGTAGTACGCTGGTGACCACCATGTTTAGTGGTTATGCGGTCGGTGGCGTAATGGCTGCGTTATTGGGTTCATGGTTTACCCCAAGTTTTGGTTGGCAAATCATGTTCTTTATCGCGGGTATTCCACTGTTTTTATTACCAGTGATCTGGAAATTCCTGCCTGAGTCGCTGGCATTTATTGTGAAGCAGAACAAGCAGGCTGAAGCACGCCAAATTGTACGTCGTCTGGCGCCAAATCTGACAGTAACGGATAACACGGTACTTACTTTGCCACAGGAAAATGTGCCTGAAGCAGCGAACGTGGTCAGCTTGTTCCGTCGTGGTCGTGCGGTCAATACCTTACTGTTCTGGGTCGCGTTCTTTACTTGTCTGTTAACCATGTATGCACTGAGCAGCTGGTTGCCGAAGTTGATGATGGCAGCGGGCTATTCGATGGACAACAGCCTGATGTTCATGATGGTGATGAACGTGGGTGCGGTTGTAGGTATTGTGGGTGGTGGTATTCTGGCGGATCGTTTCCACCTGAAACCGGTACTGATGGTTCTGGGCATGATGGGTGCGATTGTAATGAGCTCAATGGGCTTTGCATCTAACCAGTTCTTGCTTTACATTTTGGTATTCCTAGCGGGTGCAGCGTCGATTGGTTCACAAATGTTGCTATATAGCTATGTTGCACAGTTCTACCCACTTGCGGTACGTTCGACAGGTATTGGCTGGTCTTCTGCGATTGGTCGTATGGGCGCGATTGTAGGGCCGATCCTGATTGGTGGTTTGCTTGGTATGAACCTGCCTGCTTACTTCAACTTTATGGCAGTCGGTTTACCGGTTCTGATTACTGCAATTGCGGTTGCGTTAATCATGCATGACAATGAATCTGAGAAGATTGGTTCAATTGAACCAGCAGTGTCTAAAGCTTAAAGCTAAGTATTAAATAAGAAGCCTCCGAAAGGGGGCTTTTTTATGGTTATTAGTTGATAAAAACTAATTCACAATTTATTTTGTAGTAATTAACTGAATTATAAATATCATGACCTTAGAATTATTTATAGCATCTTTAGCTCTCTTAATTTCAGTAATGCAATTATGGAAAACTTATTTTTATAAATCTAAACCATTCTTCACGATTGGAACTTTAACAGAACAAATTTATCCGATAAAAAGTGCTAGTGAAGAATGGTATGTGTGTAGTTTTCATATGCCAATTTCAATCTCGAATCATGGTGCTCAATTACTGATTATTGAAAAACTTAGACTGAAGTTGGTTTATCAAGATATTGAATTAAAGAATAACTATGAATATCTCTATGCTAAATGGATTCTTGATACAAAAGATTCCAAAAAAATTGATAGTGATCGATTCAGATGGATAAATGATATTGATCTTGAAGATTGGATTCCTCAACTTATTCAAGCCCGATCTATACAATCAAAAAGTTTTATTTTTGAAACCCGCTGGGATTTTCCTATCGATCAGAAGTTGACAGTTACTTTGCAAGGTAAGCTTATGAAATCTAACTCTTGGAGCGATATAAGTTCATGGGATATAAATCATAATCTCACTGTTTGGCAAATGTTGGTGATGGGTGGAAGTTCCATTGGTCATACTACAGAGCCAAAAGTTTTAAGAAGATCAAAAGCCTTATCTAATAAAATTTATATTAAGAATAAGATAGAATTTAATCCTGATAATTCTTTTTTGATACCTTCTTATTCAAATAAAAAAAATGCTCTATCTAAAATTTTAAAGATACTGAATAAGCATTAATTTAAATATTAGACCTCTTGCGAAAGTATCGTTTTACCTAATTTTTGAATTGGCTAAAACCTTATAATATGTAGCTTTTGGCTGTTTAAATTTTAAATTTTGACTAACGCAAGAAGTCTATTATTCTTAGTATTATTGAGATAAGGTAATGTGATAATCGCGCTATTCTAAATAGAGTAGAGGTATAGAAAATATGAATATTAATTCATTCTCCCCAATCCCTGAAGGTGATGAAGAACTGCATCTTCCTGAACTGGTGTACTGGGCATCTCTTGGTGATGTTGAACAGGTTGAGCAGGGCTTGCAAGAAGGTCTGGACGTCAACTCCGCCGATGAAGAAGGCTATAGTGCCTTACAGGCCGCCGCTGAAAATGATCATCTAGACGTAGTCAAACTTCTGGTTAGCAAAGGTGCAGATATTGCCCATCGCAGTCCGCATACGGCACTAGAACTGGCCGAAATGGCAGGCAATAAAGAAGTGATGGTTTATCTAAAAAGCTTGACCGGAACTGTTTAAAGCAAAAAGAGAACCTCACAATTGAGGTTCTCTTTTTATGGTATGAGCTTAAGCAGCATCGCCTTCAAGTTCTTTTAAAATGGCTTCATTAAAGGCCGGAAGATCATCCGGATTCCGTGAAGTAATCAGTACCCAGTCGCCGGTATTACAGCGATGCACTTCTTCATCGACCCATTTTCCGCCGGCATTTTCCAGATCCAGCTTGATGCTTTTATACGAGGTCAGATTCTTGTCTTTAATTCGATCTGCATCAATTAAGGCCCATGGCCCGTGACAAATCGCCGCAATCGGTTTGTGATTGTCGGCAAAGTGCTGAATAATTTTCTGGGCATCCTGATTAATTCTTAAGGTATCTGCGTTGACTGTACCACCTGGAATCACCAACAGATCATAATCATTCAGGTCGACATGGTCAAAACTGGTATCAGGCGTATATTGGGTAGCAGCTTTGGTATCACCTTTGACAGTGGCTACATCTTCATTTTTTTCTGCAGCATGAATCACTTCAAAACCTTTGGACTTTAAAAAATTTAAAGGCTCAGTCAGTTCATCATGTTCAATACCTTGATTGGATGTAATAAAGAGGACCTTTTTTACCATGATTGCTGTTCCCAAAAAATGTGAGGATTTTTAGCTTAACAACAAGGGGATTCTTACAATGTTGGAGTTTTAGCTCGGAACTGTTAAGCAATGATAAATAAAATAATAGGCAGAAAAAAAAGCCCCGACATCCTGTCGGGGCTTTTTCGTATCTCGTGATTTAGGTATAACTCCTGTCGTACCTCACGTCCTGGTGTTGCGATGTTATTCTTGTTTTTAGGTCTTCTCTTGTTTTTAGGTCTTCTGGAGCATCCTGCTCTCTATGTTTATAAAGTAATACACATCCCGGTAACGCACTAGCAGCAGATTGCGGTTATTGCTGTACGCTTTGGCTTACATCAGCGCAGAGAAATTGAGCTTTGTAGGCTTAACCGGTTGTATTGCATTAAAAATGTATATCTAGACCGATATAAGGACCTTTAAATTCCAGCTGTAAGTCTGGACGTTGATCCTGCTCAAAATCTACCTGCATGATGCGATAACCGATTTTGGCACCGACATCGACCAGCAGATTATCAATGAAATCATATTGCAGTTCCGCCTGTACGTCGGTCTTACGGGTATCACTGCCGTGACTGTAAACTGCTTCCGCTTTGGCACTCATACCGGTAAATGGCAATTTAACCCCGGCTGTTGCATAGAGCAGTGGACTATATTCATCCAGATCGTATTGAGTGAAAGCGCCGGCAGTCAGGTTTTTTACCGTACCATCCAGATTGGTTAAACCTGCACCTATATCCGCATGCACAATGGTATCTAGCAATTCATAATACAGAATATAGTCAATATTGTTCAGCTCAATTTCTGAGGCATTGATAAGAGAACTCTGTTCGCTATTGCTGTCCAGATTGACGTATTTAATCTTGGCATTTGGTAACAATGGCACAGGATGTTCTACAGCGACAGATAGCTGCGCTGTACCTTGTCGATCTAGCTCATGCTTGAAATTGTTATCCTGACTATAGCCGTCAAAATCCCAGTAACTGAGATCTGCTTTCACGCCGATTACATCTGCATGACTGAGCGTACTGAGTCCAAAACCGAAGAATAAGGTGGTGAGTATTTTTGCGCGCATGGCTCTATTCCCTAAAGCTTTATTAAAATTGGAGGTGTCTGGTTACTTAAAAACATCTTCTTAATATGGAGTAGCAAGTGCATGATATAGAGAATTTCAAAAATGTATATCCTTGGATTTTGCAGGACAATAAGATGGTAGCGAGAAGCACACAACAAACGAAAGAGTATGCATTATATGTCGCCGGTCAGGCCGTTCAGACGGGTGAATGGTTAGAGGTCAAACATAAATATAACCACGAACTGTATGCCCGTGTCGCCTTGGCTGATGCCAATACACTGGAACAGGCGATTCAGTCTGCCGTAGACGCAGAAGCCGAAATGGCTGCCTTGGAGCCGTTTCAGAAACAGAAAATTCTGCTGCATTGCGTACGCCGTTTTCGTGAGATTCATGAAGAACTGACTGAAATTCTGATTGCAGAAGGGGGCAAGCCGCGTAAAGCAGCCGAAGCCGAAGTTGAACGTCTGATTAATACTTTCCAGATTGCCGCAGATGCTGTGACCCAAGTTGATCAGGGACGTATGCTGCCTTTGGCCGTGACTGCGGCAGCATCCGGTTATCGGGGCATTGTAAAACAGGTGCCGATTGGTGCAGTGTCTTTGATTAGTCCGTTTAATTTTCCTTTAAACCTGACCGCGCATAAAATTGCTCCTGCGATTGCAGCCGGTTGTCCCTTTGTGCTGAAACCACCTAGCCTGACCCCGATTTCTGCCTTAAAAATTGCTGAAATTCTGGCGGAAACCGATTTACCGCAAGGTGCCTTTTCGGTATTGCCCTGTCCGCGAGAGCTGGCTGATCTACTGGTCACCGATGAGCGTTTTAAATTACTCAGTTTTACCGGTTCCGATGCTATAGGCTGGGATATGAAAGCGCGTGCCGGTCGTAAAAAAGTGGTCTTGGAGCTGGGTGGCAATGCTGCTGTCATGATTGAGCCAGATACCGAAATTAACGATGCCTTGATTAACCGTCTAATTGGCGGGGCGTATAACCATGCCGGACAGGTGTGTATCAGTGTGCAACGCATTTTGGTGCATCAGCAGATTTATACTGAAGTGAAGGACAAACTGCTGGCGAAACTGAAAACGATTAAAGCCGCTGATCCGAATCTGAGCACAACCTTGGTTGGTCCGATGATCAAGGAAGATGAAGCCAAACGCCTGAAAAAATGGCTGGATAAAGCCGTGAAAAAAGACGCGAAAATCCTGATTGGAGGCGAATTGAATGGTGTGATGTTCGCACCGACCTTGCTGGAAAATGTAGACCACAGTCTGGAAATCTACCGTGATGAAGCCTTTGGCCCGGTGGCAATTCTGGAAGCGTATGCTGATTTCGAATCCGGTATTGCCTGTATCAACCGCAGCCGTTTTGGCTTGCAAGCTGGAGTGTATACTCAGAATCTGAACAAGATGCTGTATGCCTGGGATCATCTGCATGTCGGCGGTGTCATTATCAATGATATTCCGTCTTTCCGGGTCGATAACATGCCTTATGGCGGGGTCAAAGATTCAGGTCTGGGTCGTGAAGGAATTCAGTCAGCCATTCGCGACATGCAGGAAGAGCGCATGCTGGTGATTAAAGCCTAAGTTTAGAATACTCATCGCTTCGATATCACAGGCAGCTTGTTTTAAATCTACTTGTGATATTTAAACCGGTTTTTAAAGAGGTCAAAATTCCATGGGAGAATTTGATTTCCCATATCACGGCTTGGTCATGTGCCTTAGTATGAGCCGTTTCATCATTAAATAATGATCTAAAAACAGATGCTGGATCAGAGTCTTGCAATACATTTTTTAAAACAGCGACCCTGTAGTAAAACTTAAGAAAAAATATGTTCCAAAAAGTTTGTCAATATATAACTTGTTTAATCTGGCTTATTTCGCAGAATTATTGAACGCTTAATTCGAATAGATTATAAATAACGAATATTTTAAGCAGAATTTACAGAAAAAATTTAAAAAAGTCAGTATTGTTGAGTCATCTACAAGGTCAGTTTTTCGATCAGACTTTAAGCAAGATGTAAGACCTGCTGACCTGTTTGTACATTAGAATTCGACGCCCACAAGGTGCCCTCTAATTCAAACACCCAAAATTATTGAAAATACTTCTTTTTTTGCTTGCGCAATAACCATAACAAGCAGCATCTAAAGGGGTTAAAAGTTTAGGTGTTCTATGACAGAAACTCGTGAGAATTGGTCCGCACGATCAGGATTCATTATTGCAGCGATTGGTTCCGCCGTTGGCTTGGGGAATATCTGGCGTTTCCCTTATGTTGCCTATGAAAATGGTGGCGGGGCATTCCTGATCCCTTATCTGATTGCGATTTTCGCAGCAGGTTTACCTTTATTGTTTTTAGACTATGCGGTCGGACACAAGTTCCGCAAAGCGCCGCCTATGGCCTATAAAAAACTCATGAATGCCGAATCTCTGGGGTGGTGGCAGGTCATGGTCACTCTGGTGATCGGGATTTACTATGCCAGCGTCTTGTCCTGGGCCGGCAGTTATATGTTCTATTCCTTTGGACAGCAGTGGGGCACAGATACCCAGGGCTTCTTCTTCAATACTTACCTGCAAAATGGTGAGGGTCTGACTCTCGGTTTTGTACCTGTGCTGTTCTTTGGTCTAGTGGTCGTTTGGGCAGCAGTCATGCTGATTCTTTACGGTGGAGTACGCCGTGGGGTGGAACTGGCGAATAAAATCTTTATGCCATTGCTGGTGATTTTATTCACGATCCTGGTGATTCAGGCAGTCCGTTTACCGGGTGCAGTCGATGGCTTAAATGCTTTCTTCACGCCAAACTGGGAAGCGATGGCCAACTATAAAGTCTGGTTAGCCGCTTTTGGTCATATCTTCTTCTCACTGTCAGTGGGCTTCGGGATTATGTTGACTTATGCCTCTTACTTGAAACGCAAAACTAACCTGACTGGTTCAGGGATTGTGGTGGCATTGGCCAACTCGTCTTTTGAAATTCTGGCGGGTATTGGTGTCTTTGCCGCGCTTGGTTTTATGGCGTTCAGCTCAGGCGCGAAAGTTGAAGATGTAGTATCTGGCGGTATCGGTCTGGCCTTTATTGCGTTTCCGAAAATCATTTCCAGTTTAGGTGCAGGTGGTGACCTGTTCGGTTTCCTGTTCTTTGGTTCATTGACGGTTGCTGGTATTACCTCGATGGTCAGTATCCTGCAAGTTCCGATTGCTGCGTTCCAGGACAAACTGGGCTGGTCAAAGAACAAGTCAGTGACGATTATTGCTGGTGGTTCAGCAGTGATTTCTACCCTGATGTTCTCGACACATAGTGCCATTACCTTTGTCGATATCATCGACTACTTTGCCAATAACATCGGTATTGTCGGTGGCGGTCTGTTATCGATTATTCTGTTGTCGTGGTTCCGTCGTCCATTAATGAAACAGCTGGAAGGCCATGTGAATGAGTTTGCCAGCGTGAAACTGGGTGCCAGTTGGAACTTCATGCTAACGGTGATCACGCCTTTGTCATTATTGCTGGCATTGGGCCTGACCCTGAAATCGATCATGGCAGAAGGTTATGGTGGCTATGCTGCCAGTACCCTATGGATGGTAGGTGGAGGAGTAATGGCATTCTTTATTCTGGGTGCCATTCTATTCAGCCTGATTAAAGATCGTCACAGCTAGGAGAGCGACTATGAATACATCTGCACTAATCATGATGATCATCTCTATCGTTTTATTATGGGGTGGTCTGGTACTGGCTGTGATTCATCTGGCAAAGAATCCGGAAGAACCAGAAGACTAAAAATCTTCACATAAACCTACTGTTACCATAAATAGAAGTCATTATCATCCTTGATGATAATGACTTTTTTAATGGCTGATGCTTTGACATGATTTCCGTTTCAGATGGACAAGTCCATACAGCCTTTGCCGTGACTTTATTTGCCGGGCTGGCCACCGTGGTGGGTGGGGGACTGGTATTATTCTTAAAAAAACCTAATTTCCGTTTGCTAGCCTTTGGTTTGGCCTTTGCTGCCGGGGCCATGATTTATGTCTCTTTAACCGAAATTCTGAACAAATCGATCGCGTCCTTTAGCCTGGATTTTGATGAAAAAACCGGTTTTGCCTTTGGCACTTTTGCTTTTTTACTGGGCGTAGTTCTGGTGTTATTGCTGGATCGCTTTGTGCCGAATCCCCATGACACCATTGAAACCCATTCTGCCAAGGGCGTCAGTTCAACCCAATTACTGCGTACCGGCATGTTGACCCTGTTTGCGATTAGCGCACATAACCTGCCGGAAGGACTGGCGACGTTTTTTGCCACACTGGAAAGCCCTGCTTTGGGTGCGCCACTGGCGGTGGCAATTGCGATTCATAATGTACCAGAAGGTGTGGCGATTGCCTTGCCGGTATATATGGCCACGGGCCGTAAAGATTATGCGCTCTGGGCCAGTCTGGTTTCGGGTTTGGCCGAACCATTAGGGGCAGCGCTCGGTTATTTTATTCTGGCACCTTATATGAGTGAAACCGTCTATGGTCTGATCTTTGGCGTGATTGGTGGGGTGATGGTTTATCTGGCGCTGGATGAATTATTGCCGACGGCAAAGCGCTATTCTGAAGGGCATGAAACAGTCTATGGATTGGTGAGCGGCATGGCGGCATTGGCCAGCAGTCTGGTGATTTTTAAGTTTATTCAATAAGCCTTATATTCCCTAAATCACGAGGTATAAAAAAAGGCAGCTTGCGCTGCCTTTCATTTTAAACACATGACTTATGCAATTTTTTCTATACGGCAATAGAAGAAGCCGTCGCCTTGATCCGCTTTCGGTAACAATTGACGACCGTGAATCTGTTCGATGCCCCAATCGACTTCGATTTTGATTTCTTTGGCATCGGCATGTTGAGCAAAGAATTCGACCATCTGCTGTTCGTTTTCGGCTTTCAGAATTGAACAGGTGATGTACAGCAAAGTACCACCGACTTTCAGTTGCTGCCACATATTTTCCAGAATCTGCTTTTGCAGCTGTACCGTTTGCGGAATATCTGTAGAGTGACGTAACAAGCGAATATCCGGATGACGACGGATCACACCAATTGCAGAGCATGGTGCATCCAGTACGATACAATCGACCGGCTCCGGAGCGGTCCAGGTGATCGCATCAGCCGCGATAATTTCAACGTCGGCATATTCAGTTAACAGTAAACGTTCCAGATTTTCTGCCACACGGACTAAACGTTTAGCATCCTGATCAATGGCATACAGTTTTTTCGGGCTGTATTTTTCCAAGATATGCGCAGTCTTACCCCCTGGCGCAGCGCAGGCATCTACTACGATTTTGCCTTCAAGGTCAGGAACTAAGGTCGCACACAGCTGGGCATGTTCATCCTGCACCGAGAAACCGCCGGCTTCATAGCCCGGCAGGTTCGGAATATGCACATTCTGTTCCAGTACAATCCCAACTTCAGAAAGAGTACAGGCACGTGCTTCATAGCCTTCTTCTTCCAGAATTTCCAGATATTCATCACGGCTGACCTGATTGATATTGACACGCAAGGTAAGCGGCGCAATCTGTTTCAAGTCATGTGACAGCTCGGCAAGCTGTTCCGGCCAGTCTTTCTTTAAACGCTTGTAGAGCCAGCTTGGCAGGCCATGCGCCTGATTTAAAGCCAGGTCAAATTCTTCTGTTTCACGTGAAACACGACGCAGTACCGCATTGACCAGACCGCTTAAAGGTTCAAATCCCAGCTGTTTGGCTGCAGTGACGGTTTCTGAAATCGCAGCATGTGCCGGAATACGCGTACATAGAATCTGGTACAAACCCAAATATAAGCAGCTTTCTAGAGCCTGGTTATCAAGAGGTTTGGTTAATAGCGGCAGGGTGATGGCTTTCAGGCCATGCCACTGACGTAAACAGCCTAGCGTTAACTCGTGATAAAGACCACGGTCACGTTCAGACACAATATTAATATGTTGATTGAGTACAGAAGCAAGTGATTGGCCATTTTGTACAGCCAATAGCGTTTTTACAACTTGCGCGCGCAAATTCAAATTTTTAGCTGATGATTGAATTTGGCTCATGCGAATTTATATCCTACCGATAGTTTTTGAGTTTGATTAATTTGAACAGCATTCAGGGCTTTGCCGCCTGGCCATTGCAGATTGGTGATGCAAATGACATTTTGATCGCCACACATCACATGCACGCCATCTTTATCCAGGGCAATCACTTCACTAGGCAGGGCATTGCTTGCCTTTTGTGTGGAAAGTGATGAATTCCAGATGCGTAAATTGTTGCCGTCATCTAGCGGGGTGAATGCCACTGGCCAGGGATTAAAGGCACGAATATTACGGTCAATATCTGCTGCAGGCTGGGTCCAGTCAATTTGTGCTTCGGCTTTTGTCAGTTTATGCGCGTAGACAGTCAGATTTTCATCCTGAACTTCACGGGTCTCAAGATAGTGCTGTAAGGTCTGTTCCGATTCGAGCACGGCCACAATCGCCTCAGCACCTTGCAGCGCCAGTTTGTCATGCAGGCTGGCAGATGTATCTTCGGCGCTAATCGGGCACAGTGTTTTATACATCATGTCCCCGGTATCCAGACCGGCTGCCATTTTCATAATGGTCACACCTGTTTCGATATCGCCGGTAGCAATCGCGCGCTGAATCGGGGCTGCACCGCGCCAGCGTGGCAACAGCGAACCATGAATATTCAGGCAACCATATTTTGGCGTATCCAGAACCACTTGTGGCAGGATCAGGCCATAAGCTGCCACCACCATCACATCTGCATTTAAGGCTTTAAGTTCCGCTTGCGCCGCCAGACCTTCTTCAGTCGATGACTTGAAATGTAAAGGCTGATAGACCGAAAGATGATGTTCAAGCGCTAACTGCTTCACCGCAGATGCCGTGAGCTTTTGTCCACGTCCGGCCTTGCGGTCCGGTTGAGTATAGACCGCCACAATTTCATGTTCGGTTCTAAGCAACGCAGCCAATGCAGTCGCTGCAAATTCTGGTGTGCCTGCAAATATGATCTTCACACATGAAATTCCAAATAAACTTAAAAGCTATTATAAGCCAAAAGCCAAATTTCAGCCTAATCGTTGCAAAAACTCATCCGAGAAGCTTGGTGAGTGCTTGAATTTCAGTGGAATTTTTATATAAAAAAAACTCATGCAAATTGTAAAAATTATTCATGAAAGTTTTGTATTGTCCTGATGATGATGATGGCGGTATAGTAGATTTCATTAAGAAATTTTTATCGTCAGATCATCCAAATCTCTCTATAGACATTTTTGCCTGTATCTACACCCAAAAGGCCATCTTGTAAATCAAGGGCTTGTAGTATGATAGGTTTAAAATTCAACTGATTTAAGCTCCTTGTCAGTATGATTTAGCCAGAGTGGATCTGCCCGATTCATTGCAAGCTCAAACTTTGTTGGAAATATAAAATGCCTGACTATCGTTCAAAAACATCGACACACGGAAGAAATATGGCTGGCGCACGCGGTTTATGGCGTGCCACCGGCATGAAAGATGAAGATTTCGGTAAGCCGATTATTGCGGTGGTGAACTCGTTCACCCAGTTTGTACCGGGTCATGTGCATCTTAAAGACCTGGGTCAGCTGGTGGCACGTCAAATTGAAGCGTCAGGCGGCGTGGCCAAAGAATTCAATACTATTGCGGTCGATGACGGCATCGCGATGGGTCATGATGGCATGTTGTATTCATTGCCTTCGCGTGACCTGATTGCAGACTCGGTCGAGTACATGGTCAATGCCCATTGTGCCGATGCGATGGTATGTATCTCGAACTGTGACAAGATCACCCCAGGCATGTTAATGGCCGCGATGCGTCTGAACATTCCAGTAGTATTTGTCTCTGGCGGTCCAATGGAAGCGGGCAAGGTCAAAATCCGTGGCAATGAAAAAGCCATTGATCTGGTTGATGCCATGATTGTTGCAGCAGATGACAGCTTCACTGATGAAGAAGTTGCTGAATATGAACGTTCAGCTTGCCCAACCTGTGGTTCATGTTCAGGCATGTTTACCGCAAACTCGATGAACTGTTTGACTGAAGCACTTGGTTTATCGCTTCCGGGCAATGGTTCAACGCTGGCAACCCATGCCAACCGTAAAAAATTATTCGAGCGTGCGGGTCAATTGATTGTTGAAATCACTAAACGTCATTATGAGCAAAATGACTACAGCTTATTGCCACGTTCAATCGCGACCAAAGCAGCGTTTGAAAATGCGATGACTTTAGACATTTCCATGGGTGGTTCAACCAATACGGTTCTACATTTGTTGGCAGCAGCACACGAGGCAGAAGTCGACTTTACCATGACTGATATCGATCGTTTGTCACGTAATGTGCCAGTTCTTTGTAAGGTTGCGCCGGCGAAGCAGGACGTGCATATGGAAGATGTACACCGTGCCGGTGGCATCATGTCGATCCTGGGTGAACTGGATCGCGCGGGCTTGCTGGATACTTCTGTTCCAACCGTGCATGAAAAAACTTTAAAAGATGCCTTGGATAAATGGGACATCATCCGTACCGAAGATGAAGAGGTGTATCAATTCTTCAAATCGGCACCGGGCGGTGTTCCGACCCAGACCGCATTCTCGCAAGACCGTTACTATGCGCGCTTAGATGGTGACCGTGACAATGGCGTGATCCGTAATGCAGCCAATGCCTTCTCACAAGATGGTGGTCTAGCGGTACTTTACGGCAACATCGCGCTAGAAGGCTGTATCGTAAAAACTGCGGGTGTGGATGATTCAATCCTGAAATTCAACGGGACTGCACGTGTGTTTGAAAGTCAGGATGCTGCAGTTGAAGCCATTCTTGGCGGCAAAATCACTGCGGGTGATGTCGTCGTGATTCGCTATGAAGGTCCACGTGGTGGCCCGGGTATGCAGGAAATGCTGTATCCAACCAGTTACTTAAAATCGAAAGGTTTGGGTAAAGACTGCGCACTTTTAACGGATGGCCGTTTCTCGGGTGGTTCGTCTGGTCTGTCGATTGGTCACGTGTCGCCTGAAGCGGCTGAAGGCGGTGCAATTGGTCTGGTGGAAGATGGCGACCGTATCGAAATTGATATTCCAAACCGTACCATTCACCTGGCAGTGGATGATGCAACCATGGCAGCGCGCCGTGAAGCACAAGAAGCCAAAGGCTGGCAGCCTGCTGAACAGCGTCCGCGTAAAGTGTCTAAAGCACTGAAAGCGTATGCGATGCATACTACTAGTGCGTCGAAAGGTGCGGTACGTGATATCTAATTTGTAATTTTACAGATTTAAATAGCACTCCAGATGGGGTGCTTTTTTTATACAAGAAACTATCTTAAAATGAAAGAGGACTCCACCCGACAGTCAGGGTGGAGGTGAATTTCGTAAGTTTTTTAATTTAGCTTTAATTCGTTTTTATGTTAAAATAAAAGAAATATAACATTGTATTTAAATAAGTTTTAAAAAAAATGAAAATCAACAAGGCGTATAAATTTAGGCTTGAGCCTAATGAAGAGCAAGAGGTTATTTTAAACAATCTTGTTGGTTCTGCGCGTTTTGTTTGGAATCAAATTTTAGTTGTGTCATTTGAAATGTTTGCAAAGAATGAATTTATCAATGCAACCAATTTGGTGAATAAAATCACCAGTCTTAAAAAGAATCCTGAATATGCTTTTTTAGCAAATCATTCTAATGCTGTTTCCCTACAGCAAAAAATTCGTGATCTGGCTTCGGCTTGGACAAGGTTTTTCAATGCAAAAGAACATGCAAGATTAAAAGAAAATAAGCGTAAACCACGCAAGCCCAAATTCCTCAAACTCACTGATGGTTCTGAAATCCAGTTACGCCCACTGATGCCTAGATTTAACTAACTGTGCGAAATTCCCCATCTATAATCTTCAATTTAGGTGGGGATGGATAGCACGACTTTTCGTTATTCGGGTCTTTCTTGATTTTTTATATATTCACGAATTACATCAATTGTCGCACCACCTGTTGTAAGCAAGCAATAAGCCCTAGTCCAAAGTACAGGCTTCCAATAATACTGCTTTAGTTCTGCATCAAATTCTTTGCGTATAAGTCTGCTAGATACCGTTTTGAGGTTATTTATAAACTTGCTTGGCATGATATTAGGGTGCATTTCTAGTAATAAATGAATGTGGTCAGCTTCACCATTAAACTCAAGCAAGTCAATTTCCCAATCTTGACAGTTCTTTCTTACGATTTCTTCAAGGCGATTGAGCATTTCATTTGTAAAGCATTTTCTCCTGTATTTTGTTACCAACACTAAATGATAAGTTAGCTTATAAACACAGTGGTAATGTGACTTCATGTTATTTACACCAAGATTAATACTTGTTAAATTATAGGTATGAATGAAGTTCAAATGAAAGCCTACAAGTATCGTATTTATCCGAATGGTGAGCAAAAAGTGCTAATCGAAAAGCACTTCGGCTGTGCTAGGTTTACTTACAACTGGGCTTTAGCACTTCAACAAAAATATTATGATGAACATAAAAAATCACTGAGCCGAAAAGATATTCAGGATCAGCTTGTGAGTATGAAAAAGCAAGAACAATACTCATGGCTCAATGAGGTGAACAGTCAAACCCTACTTAGTGGATTACTTCATGTTTATACGGCTTTTGGAAACTTCTTCAAAGGTCGGGCGAAATTCCCCAAGTTCAAGTCTAAGAAAATTCCACAACGATCATATCAATGCCCTCAACATGGTAGTGTTGATTTTGAAAAAGGCACACTGAATCTACCTAAATTAAAAGGCATTAAAGCTGTATTTAGTCGTCAATTTGATGGAAAGATTAAAACTGTCACTATTAGTAAAACAGCAACAGGAAAGTATTACGCATCAATTTTAGTTGAAACTAATCAAGCCAAAGTAACAGCATCAATAATTGAGGCAGATAAAACCATTGGTATTGATTTGGGCTTAAATCACTTGTTGATTCAGTCGGATGGTCAAAAAATTGAAAATCCAAAATATTTACGACAAGCTCAAAATGGATTAGCAATTCAGCAAAAGATATTTGCTCGAAAGAAAAAAGAATCCAAGAATTATCAACGTCAGAAATTAAATGTTGCATGTATCTATGAAAAGGTACGTTTGCAACGCTTAGACCTACATCACAAACTAACGCATCACTTGATCTGTGAAAACCAAGCGACCACGTATGCATTAGAAGATTTAGGAATTAAAAACATGGTTAAGAACAGTAAACTAGCCAAGTCCATTTCGGATGTGGCATGGGGGCAATTCTTAACGCTGTTACAATACAAAGCTGAATGGTATGGCAAGAATGTTTTGAAAATTGGTCGATTTGTACCAAGTTCAAAAACTTGTTCTTGCTGTGGCTATAAGATGGAAAAGTTACCGCTAAGTGTCAGATTGTTTGAATGTCCAAGTTGCAACTTGGTTGAAGATCGTGATGTGAATGCGAGTATAAATATCCGTAATTTCGCTTTAGCTGATGCACTAGGGCTTCGTGCTGTGTAAAGAGTTCCTGTGCCACAATACTTGTCAGCGCAAGTGTGGCATCGAAAGGTGTAATCAATTTGATTGCATGGGTCGCAAAGATTCCCCCACTATAACTTTCAGTTTAGTGGTGGGAGTATGTCAAGAAAAAATCAGATGGTTACGATTCAATTAGATTGGTGCAATTTGATAAATATTGTCGAATTGAGGGTAATCGAGTTAAGCTGCCAAATGGCATAGGATTTGTGAAATTTAGAAAATCACAAGATATTCTAGGCACAATTAAGAATGTGACAATCAGTAAGAGATCAGGTCATTGGTATATTTCATTTGGCAGTGAAAAAGAGTTATTGGAAAATCCAGTACATCCATCCAAAACCGCAGTTGGTGTTGATTTAGGTGTCAAGAAATTAGTCACAACATCTGAGGGTGAGGTATTTAACCCAAAGAACAGTTTTAAAACCAACCAAATTAAATTAGCTAAACTTCAACGTAAGTTGAGCAAAAAATTGAAGTTTAGTGAAAATTGGAAAAAGTTGAACACCACAATTAACAAGCTACATTATCATATTGCTAATATTCGGCATGACTACCTACATAAAGTCACGACAACTCTCAGCAAAAACCACGCAATGATCGTAGTTGAGGACTTAAAAGTAGCCAATATGTCGAAGTCAGCAAGTGGCACAATCGAGAAAAAAGGAAAGAATGTCAAAGCCAAGTCGGGCTTAAACAAGGCAATCCTAGATCAAGGTTGGTCAATGCTTGTTGATATATTGGAGTACAAACAACAATGGCGAGGTGGTTTACTCGTTAAGATTGACCCGAAATACACAAGTCAAACGTGTAGCTCCTGCGGTCATGTTGCAAAAGAAAATAGGCTTACTCAGGCACATTTTGAATGTGTTGCGTGTGGCTTTAGCGAGAATGCGGATATTAACGCTTCTCGTAATATTTTGGCGGTGGGACACACCGTTTTGTCTGTGGAGGGTGGATGCGGTAAAGGTCGCCCGATGAAGCAGAAAGCAAGCGAAATCCGTGAGGAAGTCACCTAAGAGCTGATGCTTTTAGAATCCCCCACTTGAATAAAGTGAAAGTGGTGGGAGTATGTCAAACAATGATCTTAAAATAAATTGTCCAAGACCGACGCTTAAAATCGGTCATCGCCCAGGAAGAGAATAATGAGTAAAGATAATATCCGCGAGCATTCTGCCCCCGTTTATGAAGGTATTGAAAATGCACCGGCGCGTTCCATGATGCGTGCCACCGGTTTTCAGGATGCCGATTTTAACCGGCCATTTATCGGCATTGCTTCGACCTGGGCCAATGTCACGCCTTGTAATATGCATATTGATGGTCTGGCCAGAACCGTAGAGCAGGGCGTGAGTGCGGCGGGTGGCAAGGGCATTATCTTTAATACCATTACCATTTCAGATGGCATTTCCAATGGCACCGAAGGCATGAAATATTCCCTGCTGTCACGGGAAGTGATCGCAGATTCGATTGAAACCGTGGTCGGCTGTCAGGCTTATGATGGTGTGATTGCCATTGGTGGCTGTGACAAAAATATGCCCGGCTGCATCATGGGATTGGCGCGCCTCAACCGTCCGGGGCTGTTTATTTATGGCGGAACCATCAAACCGGGTGAAGGTCATACCGACATGATTTCAGTGTTTGAAGCGGTGGGTCAATATGCCAAAGGTGAAATCAACGCGATTCAGGTCAAGCATATTGAAGAGGTTTCCTTGCCAGGTCCGGGTTCGTGTGGCGGTATGTACACGGCCAACTCGATGGCCTCTGCGATTGAAGCTTTAGGTATGAGCCTGCCGGGCTCTTCGGCACAGGAAGCGGTATCGGAAGACAAGCAAATTGACTGTGCCCGGGCCGGTGAAGCGGTGATGAACCTGTTGCGACTGGATATTA
This sequence comes from Acinetobacter lwoffii, assembly GCA_013530545.1. Classification (GTDB taxonomy): domain Bacteria; phylum Pseudomonadota; class Gammaproteobacteria; order Pseudomonadales; family Moraxellaceae; genus Acinetobacter; species Acinetobacter lwoffii_G. The sequence goes on along the minus strand of SPVA01000049.1, from coordinate 4,782 downwards.
AGCCGCGCGACATCATGACCAAAGCCGCCTTTGAAAACTCGATTAAAGTCTTGATTGCGCTGGGTGGTTCGACCAATGGTGTACTGCATCTTTTAGCCATGGCACATACAGCAGGAGTGGAATTGAGTCTGGATGATTTCGTGCGGATTGGTAAAGATATTCCGGTGGTGGCCGACGTGCGTCCATCAGGTAAATATCTGATGTCAGAACTGATTGCGATTGGTGGAATTCAACCACTGATGAAGCGCATGCTGGATGCCGGCATGCTGGATGGCTCATGTCTGACGGTCACAGGTAAGACGCTGGCAGAAAATCTGGCCGATGTGCAGGACTATCCGGAAGGCCAGCAGATTATTCTGCCTTTTGATGCGCCAGTGAAAAAAGACTCACATCTGGTGATTCTAAAAGGCAATCTGTCACCGAAGGGCGCGGTCGCCAAAATTACCGGTAAGGAAGGACTGCATTTTGCTGGCCCGGCTCGCGTGTTTGAAGGTGAGCAGGGTGCCATGCGCGGTATTCTGGATGGCGAAGTCCAGCCGGGTGAAGTGGTGGTGATTCGTGGCGTTGGTCCCAAAGGTGGCCCGGGAATGCCAGAAATGCTGAAACCGACCTCTGCGATTATCGGGAAGGGCTTAGGCGCTTCAGTTGCCCTGATTACCGATGGACGCTTCTCGGGTGGCAGTCACGGTTTTGTGATTGGTCATGTCACCCCCGAAGCTTATGATGGCGGCCCGATTGGTCTGGTACAAAATGGCGACCAGATTTCAATTAATGCGGAAACCCGGGAAATGACCTGGCATGTGGATGAGCCGGAGATTGCAGCACGTCAAGCAGCTTGGATCAAACCAAAACCGAACTATACCCATGGAGCACTGGCCAAATTCGCCAAACTGACCTCAGGTGCAGAAACCGGGGCGGTCACTGACTTGAATCTTGACCTCTAATCCATTGTTAAACATTGAACATTTGTTTATCTTAATCGGGCGTAAGACCCTCACCGACAGTCAGGTGGGGGATACAAGCGAGTGGCGATAGCCATATTAAAGATAATGTTTTCTTGGTTTTATTGCTTATTTTTGCTATAATTCAAACACTACAATTCTTTTATAAACAATGATTTAATGAAGATTTTACAACACTACAAGTTTAGGCTTCTGCCTAACCAAGAACAGGAAATATTGCTTAATCAAGCAATAGGTTCTGCTCGTTTTGTGTGGAATCAAATTCTCGCTAAATCATTTGAAATGTTTGCTAAAGATGAATATATTCGTTACGAAAGCATTGAAAAAAAATTAGTACCCCTTAAAAAAACACCTGAATTTTCTTTTCTTGGTCAAACATATTCAGCTTGCTTACAGCAAAAAATACGTGATCTTGCTCAAGCATGGGGTAAGTTTTACAACAAAAAAGAACAAGCTCGTTTAAAGCAAAACAAGCGGAAACCACGTAAACCCAATTTTTTTAAATTGGCTGATGGTGGTGAGATTCAGCTTAGACCACTCATGCCAAGATTCAAGAAGAAATCAGATGGTGAGCAATCTTTTAGACTTCCATTTGCAGATTGTGAGGTTATTGGTGATCGAGTTTCTTTGCCTAAAAAAACAGGTTGGATAAGATTTAAAAAATCACAAGAAATTGTTGGTAAAATCACAAGTATTACAATTAAGAAAATTTGTGGGCTTTGGTATGTTTCATTTTGTACTAACCGTGAAATCGAACAACCAATTCATCCATCAAAATCTGCAATTGGTGTTGATCTTGGCATTAAGAAATTAATTACAATATCAACAGGTCAGGTATTTGACCCAATCAATAGTTTTAAAGCCAATCAAGTAAAGTTGGCTAGGCTTCAACGCAAGTTGAGAAAGAAAACCGAATTTAGTCAAAATTGGAAAAAACTTAATTTAAAGATCAATAAATTACATCATCATATTACCAATATTCGGCATGACTACTTGCACAAAGTCACGACAACTCTCAGCAAAAACCACGCAATGATCGTAGTTGAGGACTTAAAAGTAGCCAATATGTCGAACTCAGCCAAAGGCTCAATCGAAGAAAAAGGAAAGAATGTTAAAGCTAAATCAGGCTTGCTTGTTAATATGTTGGTGTACAAACAGCAATGGCGAGGTGGTTTACTCGTTAAAGTTGACCCTAAATATACAAGTCAGACTTGTAGTTCATGTGGTCACGTTGCAAAAGAAAATAGGCTCACTCAGGCAAACTTTGAGTGTGTCAGTTGTTGTTTTAGCGAGAATGCAGATATTAATGCTTCTCGCAACATTTTAGCGGTGGGACACACCGTTTTGTCTGTCGAGGGAAGATGTGGTAAAGATCGCCCTGTGAAGCAGAAAGCAAGTGAAATCCGTGAGGAAGTCACCTAAGAGCTTTTGCTTTTAGAATCCCCCACTTGAGCTAGTCGAAAGTGGGGGGAGTATGTCAAGACTTGATATAAGTTTTTACACCATGCAGGGCTTTTGCTCTGCGATCTTAAAAATAGATTATTCTGTACAGATTCAATTTTTTGAACTGCACACCGTCATCTTTGTCGAGGCCGAACTCATGTCCCTGTTACGCCGTTGGTTTGATCCAATCCGATCGAGTTGGTTTTACCAGAAACCAATCCGTCAAACGGTGTTATCTATTCAAGATGGGCTGAGTATCCATTTAAGACTGGATGATGTGTACAGCTATCTGGCGGTACAGCAGCTGCCCCAGCTCGAAGAAATTTTAAGTCCGCAGCTCAAGCCGCTGAAAGTAATTATTTCTAGTTCGCATGCAGCCCCCCCAAATCAGATGTCTTTTGATGAATGGCAGCACTACACCCTAAATGATGCCAAGATTCTGTCGAAACAGCATCGTTTTAGTTTTCATGACACGCCAGAATTGCCCAGCGCTGAAGCCTTGCAACAGGCGGAACTGATTTTACGGCATACCCCGCTGCGCGGGCAGGATTTTCTGTATTTGCTGGAAGATGTGTTTCATATGTTGTGGCAAAAACAGACCGGAAAATTACGAACCCTTTATGCCATGGCCAGTCGTCATCATCAGCCACAGGACTTTCCCGAACGTATTTTTGACCAGACCCCGATTCTGGCCAGCTATTTTAATTTAGGCGGACGCCAGTATCAGGCAGTCGATGACCTGTTGCGTCTGACCCGGCGTCTGGAGCAGCAAAAACTGCTGACCGGTAATCCGATTTTTATGATCGATCACATTGAATGGCGTGAGCATCTGATCAGTGATGCTGAAGAGCTGAACGAGATCCAGTCGATGGATCCGGAACTGGACTTGTATATCGCGCTGGAAGATCCGATCTCCTGGCTTTTGCTGGCCTATATCAAGGAAGAACTGGCGGATTATTATAATATCCAGTTGAATGTCTATCCCTTGTCCTATCGCGGTCGGGATGAGTTTGACTGGAGTCTGGCCACGCGCTTATCGAAACGGACGGAAGTTGAATTTACCCCGTTCTGCCGGCCAAATGAACAGGCGATTGTCCCGATGGCGCAGTTATTTTATAGCTGCCCTGAGGAACAGCGGATTGAGGCAATGTACCAGATCCTGCAAGCAGTCTGGACTCGGGGTGAAGACCTGTCTTATGCGCCGCATTTCAAGCGTATGCAGCAGCAACTCAACATTGCCGAGCTGAGCCAGGACGATATTCTGGCCAAGCTGCAGGACAATGATATGCTCTGTGAAATGAAGTCGCAGCCGAACTTTCCGGTACTGGAACTGCGCATAGATGATCAAAGTTATACATTTAATAGCTTATATCGGGTCTGGATGATTGAAAGTATTTTCAGTAATGTGTTAGAAGAAAAGTATAAAAGTAATAATCAAACTGAAAGTGAACTGAAAAAACATTCACTAGAACATGCACGTCAACAGATCGATGCCATTGATACAGCTTTAGTTGAGCTGATCGCTGCGCGTCAATTTTATGTTGATCAAACCACCCGTTTCAAAAAAACCGAAACCGATTTGCAGTCACCAGAACGTATGGAACAGATTGTAGAAAATGTTAGGGCATTGGCGCAAAAGCAGGGCCTCGATCAGGAGTTTATTGAACATCTATACCGTGAAATGTTCCAATACTTTATTCAACGTGAACTGAAAGAGTTTCGTCCTTAAACGGGCTCATTTCAGTTCAACTACGCCGGACGATCTTCAAGCTATGCAGGAGATCTTGCTGTAATCGTGGCCATTTTTAAGCACAACATCGCCTTTTTGCAAAAATAATTTATCCATAAAAAGCCCATTCAGCCAAGTGCCTAAAGCCTTGCCTGGACGGGCTTTGCACGGTTTTATAGAAATTATGGTAAAAAAAATAAATTGATTTTATTAAATATTTTTACAATGTAGGTTTGATTTAATTTAAAAAGTATATATATTGTATATACATCTTTTGCAAAGCAGTCTTTATTTTGGAGAGATAAGCAATGAGCGAGCAAATCAAAAAAATAAAGACAGGCAAGAAAGATGGACAACTTTTAATTCGTATTCAGAGTACGGAGCGTGATGAATTTATTCGTCTCTGCGAAGAACTGGATACGAGTGCTGCTCGTGAATTAAGAAAATTTATTCGTGGTTTTGTGAAACAACACAAGCCTAACGAATAGCCTTACTAGGGAGTAATACCATGGCTAAGCAAGTTAAATCTTTGGTGGTGTATCAAAAAGTATGCTAAAAAAAAGCAGGTTGAATTTTGATAAAATAGAGAAATGCAAATAACTCTAGAAATCAAATGTCCAACCTGCCTCAGTGACAGTATAAAGAAAA
>SPVA01000048.1 GCA_013530545.1 Acinetobacter lwoffii | reverse complement strand
GTAAGATGAGTATAGTTCATGATGCAACTTTGACTTTGGTCGGTCGGAAGCAAAATGCTAGCTCATCTTGCTTCCTTCCAATAATTTAATCTCTGTTGCACTTCATTTGAGAATCTAAGCAATAAAAAAGCGCCCCGAAAGGCGCTTATTATGACTTAACAATTAACACGGACACTTCTTCATATCACCGCCCGCAGATGGATACCGGGAATCCACACAATGACGATAAAATGTTTTCGGGTCCATGGCTTCCAGATCCGGATGATGCTTGCGCATATGTTCCACATAAGTCTGGTAATCAGGCACACCGACCATCAAACGGAAACTTTGCTGCAAACGTTGCCACAAGGTCGCAATCCGCGACCAGTTTTTCGGATTCAGGATTAAATCCTTTTGTGACATCACGGTCATTTTGATGATTTTATAAATCATCGTTTTCCCGCTTTTGGCAAACTTCAGATTCATAATATTCCCCTTAATGACCTTTCGCTGGCTGAATCTCTTCAGGATCGCGATAAATCGCTTCTGCTTCATGCACAGATGGCTCAGGATTTGCCAATGCACGACGAATCACGCGAATTGCAGCAAACAACATGACAAAGGCTACGATCATAAAGAAAGCACAGAGTGCAGCATTGATCTGGTTTGACATTGCTACCGTCTGCATTTCTGCCACAGTTTTCGCTGGCGCTAGGATTTCATTATTGGCAATGGCCGTATTGAAACGATCAGCTTGCGCAAGGAAACCAATCTTTGGATTTTCGTGGAAAATCTTCTGCCAGCCTGCTGTCATGGAAGTGATGAACAGGAACACTGTCGGGATAATCGTGACCCAGACATATTTCTGTTTTTTCATCTTGAACAGAATGACAGTACCGAGAATGAGCGCCATCGCAGCCAAAATCTGGTTACCAATACCAAACAGCGGCCATAAGCTGTTAATCCCACCGAGTGGATCGACCACGCCCTGATACACGAAGAAGCCCCAGCCTGCCACCGCAACCGCAGTACCCAACAGGTTTCCAAAGAAATTATGCGATTGTTTCACCGCAGGAATCACAATACCCACAGTATCCTGCACCATGAAACGACAGGCACGCGTACCGGCATCTACAGCAGTCAGGATGAATAATGCTTCAAACAGAATCGCAAAGTGATACCAGAACGCCATCATTTCACGGCTATTGAAAATTTCCGTAATGATATGTGCCATACCAATTGCAAAAGTTGGCGCACCACCAGTACGCGACAGAATCGAGTTCTCACCCACTTCCTGTGCCAGTAAAGTCAAGGCTTCAGGCGTTACCACAAAACCAAGGGTTCGCACTGCTTCTGCTGCGCTTTCTGCGGTAGTACCGAGCAAGGCTGCTGGTGAGTTAATCGCAAAATAAATTCCTGGATCCAGAATTGCAGCACAGATCAAAGCCATGATCGCTACAAAAGATTCCATCAACATACCGCCATAACCGATCATACGGATATCGCGTTCGTTGTTGACCAGTTTCGGTGTCGTCCCTGAAGAAACCAAGGCATGGAAACCGGAAATCGCACCACACGCAATAGTAATGAACAGGAATGGGAACATAGAACCTGCGAATACAGGACCAGTCCCATCAATACGGCCAAACCTGCAATCACGCCAATTTTCAGGAAGGTCGACAGATAATCACGTGGAGCAAGCAATAGCCAGACTGGCAGTACCGATGCAATGAAACCATAAATGATCAGTGCCCAAGTGAGTTCAGTGCCAGAAAGCGTAAAGAACGGACCCCAATATGGATGTTGTGCGATGTTTTCACCGTAGATAATGCCCAGCATCATCAAGACAAAACCAATAATCGAGACTTCAGCAATTTTACCCGGGCGGATAAAACGCATGTAGATGCCCATAAAGATCGCAATCGGAATGGTGGCTGCAATACTGAATACACCCCATGGACTGTTAGTCAGTGCTTTAACAACGACTAGCGCCAATACTGCCAGAATGATGATCATCACGCCCAAGGCACCGAGCATCACGATAATACCGGCAAAGGTTCCGAGTTCCTGCTTGGCCATCTCACCGAGTGATCGACCGTCACGACGGGTGGAAATAAACAGTACCAGAAAATCCTGGACTGCACCGGCAAGCACCACACCGACTAACAGCCAGATCGTACCGGGTAAATAGCCCATTTGTGCTGCCAAGATCGGACCGACTAAAGGACCTGCACCGGCAATCGCTGCAAAGTGATGGCCAAACAGAACGCTTTTGTTGGTCGGCACATAGTCTAGACCATCGGCCAGACGATGCGCAGGCGTTAAACGGCGTTCATTCAGCTCAAATACTTTGGTGGCGATAAACAAACTGTAGAAACGGTAAGCAATGCTATAGACACAGGCGGCGGCAAGTACCAGCCAGACTGCATTGACATGCTCACCCCGACTCAGTGCTAGAACTCCAAAAGAGACTGCACCCACAATGGCTACCAAAAGCCAAATCATTTTCGAAGTCAGCGTCGACTTCTTTTGTAAAGTTTCCATTCAATCCCTCATATTGTGATGCATACAAATCAGCGTGATTGTTGTTGTTCGAGGTACTGCTGTTTTCCCTTGCGACTTTACGCCTGTTCTTTTGCTTTTCCTCTAAGACTTTGGCATAAAAAAAGGGATGATTTAAATCATCCCTCTCGATAATAGTCTATTTTCAAACCATTATGCACGTTCTAAATAGTCACCAGTACGGGTATCTACACGAACGCTTTCTTCTTGCTGTACGAATAATGGAACACGTACTACAGCACCTGTTTCAAGTTTCGCTGGCTTACCGCCACCGCCAGAAGTATCACCACGAACACCTGGATCAGTTTCAACGATTTTAAGTACGACGAAGTTCGGTGGAGTCACGTTTAAAGGCACGCCATTGAACAACATGATGGTACATTTTTCATTTGAATCGTCTTTTAACCATTTTGCAGCATCGCTCATCGCTGTTTTATCAGCTGCGATCTGTTCAAAGGTAACAGGATCCATGAAGTTCCACATTTCGCCATCGTTGTACAAGTATTCCATTTCTACTTCAACGATATCAGCCGCTTCTAGGTTCTCGCCTGATTTGAAAGTTTTTTCCAGAACTTTACCTGATTTAAGGTTACGTAATTTTACGCGGTTAAAAGCTTGGCCTTTACCTGGTTTTACGTATTCGTTTTCCATGATTGAACATGGGTTGCCATCAAGCATAACCTTAAGGCCTGACTTGAAATCATTCGTAGAATAATAGGCCATGACTGGCGCACTCCAAACTTACTAACTTTAATCTATTGATGCTATGGGCTGTTGCGATGTCATTTAGCAAGTCTGACACGAACATTGAGTTGCCACATGCACATTCATTTGATGTTGGGTATTCTAAATGAGCAATACACTTTGCCGCAATGAAAAAATCCGCTTTCACCCACTCAGGATGTTTAAGTTACAATCAGACATGAAAATCCTTTGTTTATTCATGTCTTGCTCAACGTTAAAATACCATCAGGCGAGCACGAAGATCAGCATAGCTTAATCACTCTTTATTTTATAGCGCAGTGGATTATTGCGCTTCCGCACAAACTGTTAAACTGCGCCCATCAGGCTTTTTCCTCTCACTTATTATTGTTAATCTTCCGGCATGACGAACTATTTATATCAAGAACAAAACTGGCAATCACAGCTCAGCGACCTGATCACTGATCCACGCGAACTGCTTGAAGTACTGCAACTCGCACCTGAACAGCTTCTCTCAGGCGCCATTTTAGCTTCTGAACAGTTTAAACTGCGCGTACCACGTGCTTTTGTGGGCAAAATGCAGGCCGGAAACCCTTTAGACCCCCTGCTTTTACAAGTGCTGCCCCATCATCTGGAACTGGAAGAGCATCCGGGATTTGTCACTGATCCCTTGGGCGAAGAACAGGCCAATCAGCAACCTGGCGTACTGCACAAATATAAATCCCGTTTCTTGCTGACACTGACTGGTGCCTGTGCTGTCCATTGCCGTTATTGTTTCCGCCGGCATTTTCCCTATCAGGAAAATCTGCCTAAAAATGAAGACTGGATAAATATCAAGCAATATCTGGAAAGCCAACCCGATATTAATGAAGTGATTTTGAGTGGCGGTGATCCACTGACCTTATCGAACCGAAAATTAAAAACCTGGATTGAACGACTGGAATCAGTACCACATCTCAAATTCTTAAGAATACATTCACGAGTTCCTATTGTGATCCCCAACCGAGTCGACGAAGAGTTACTTAGCATGTTAAAAAACAGTAGGCTACGTATTATTCTGGTGGTACACTCAAACCATGCATCGGAGCTGGATGACTTCACTTGCAAGCGTTTAAACCAACTGGTTCAACAGCAGATCACCGTTCTGAATCAGGCGGTTTTATTAAACGGGGTGAATGATTCTGCTCAGGTTTTAGTAGATTTAAGCTATCGCTTGTTTGATGCCGGGGTCATGCCTTATTATTTACATGTACTTGATAAAGTAAAAGGTGCGCATCATTTTGATTTAGCGCCTGACCATATTAATGAGATTTATACAGAAGTTTTAGCGAACCTGCCGGGGTATTTGGTTCCTAAACTGGTTCGAGAAATAGCGGGCGAGAAGAATAAGACACCGCTTTTTGGGGTTTCAACATTTTTGAGTTAAATAATAAAGATGAGCACGCATACTTCAGACATTTTTCAGACACCGACGGAACTTAAACGAGAGCAGTTGAGCTTTTGCCCAACCACTGCTAAGGCTTTGCAGGAATGGGTTGCGGGGATTTCGATTCTACAGCTGGGGAATTCATCCAAATCCCTGTTTAATGCCTTATTGGAAATTTCCGAGCTGAAATGTCCAGAAACCCTGCGCTTTGACCTGATTCAGGTCTTGCATCCCACCCTTGAAAATGTCCTGACCAGTCTGGAAAAGCATTTCGTCAATCAGGGCCTGATCACTTCCGACCGAAATGACCAGATCATTGAACTGGCCATGCTGCTGCGCAGTCATTTTGCCAAAATTTATATTGATATCGTCAAACGCTGTAATCATCAGCTGACCCATCAGAAGTTTTCGCTATTTTCTCTAGGCAAAAAGAAGAGCATTCAAACTGCCCGGATGGTATCGATTTATTATGCCCTGCAACAACTCACACTTCTGTTATATCAACAGCATATGTTGTATAGCACGCCAGGTCTGGGACAATGGCTGGCTGCCCATCAACTGCTTGAATGTGCAATAGACAACAATTTCTATCAAAGCAATATCAATCAGGTATTAGGCACCCAGCATGAGATCCAGAACATTGCACATGCCTATGCACAGCTGATTTTACTGGATATCTTCAATACTCATCAGATCCGGCCTGCAGAAATTCAGGGCCTGTATCTATGCAGTTTTGACTGGGCCAAACTGGTACAGATCCTGCCGAAGGAAACCACGCTGTCCCGTTATGTGGTCGATGCCAGCAAAGATCATCCGCCGATCTTTAACACCCATCAAGAGGCACAATTTCAGCCGAGCTTCTATATTTCCACCCAGAACCTGATGGATCATTTAACGGGCACTCAAAGCAAAAATGCCCAGTATCTGTCGCGGAATGAAAAACTGTTCCTGACCCCTGCACTGCATTTTCATATCTACAATCTGCTCTCGAACAATGTCGAGCGTCGTCATGAACGTTATGAATATTCAGCACAGATCAATATCTGCTTTGGCTTGAGCGTGGCGCATTTTTACCTGTCTAAAGGTAAAAACTTCAATGAAACCCTGGAACTCGATGCCAATTATAATTTCCAGAGCGAAAGCAGTTTTGTCAGCTCGATGGAAAATACGATTCCAAGTGCCTTTAGCAGTATCAAGGCGCTCGATCGCGAAACGAAACAGATTCATAGCGCTGAAGTTCTGGATATTAGTGTCAATGGTTACCGGATTAAATGGACTGGTATTACACCTGCCAATTTAAAAACTGGTGAATTTATTCTGGTTCAGGAAAAAACCCAGAGCCAGTGGCGTGGCGGTGTGATTCGCTGGATCAAGCAGTCCACTGACAAGAGCCTAGAAATCGGACTAGAAATTCTGGCACAAGAACTCTTTCCTTGTGCGGCCTATGCCCGTACCGAACGTCATCATGTCAACTATCAACCCGCACTCCTGGTGAAAATGACGCAACTGGATCAGGTCTCGACCAGCCTGATTGTCTCTGGTTCACAGATGTTTAGGGAAAAACAAACCATTCATTTACGTCTCGGTCAGGAAGAACTCAAAATCTATCTGACCAAAGCACAACTGATTACGCAGAGTTTCATCCGTTTTGATTATGAATTATTGAATGATCAGGAAGAAGAGATGATCGAAAACTTTATCGATCAGCACATGAATGAAAGCAGAAATCATGATTTATGGGAAGCATTGAAGTGAGAAATCCATTATTGTCTAAAAAGTTAAAACGTACTGAAACACGTTTACTGATTATTGATGATAATCAAATTAGATATAACCAAATCCGTGATCTGCTGACCAGTAATGATTATCAGGTGGATGCTGTTCTGCTAGATGATCTGCAATCTTTTGAAAAACAATTAAATTTCAACTGGGATCTGATTATTTTTGGACGTGCCTACGACCTGAAATATGAACAGGCCTTAAGTTTGGTGCGCCTTTCGCAGCAGCCTAATCTGCCGATGATTTTGCTTAAACCGGATGATTACCAGGCTGAACAATATGCGCAATATATCCGTAAAGGGATCTATGACATTCTCAATTTTGACTACCTGGAACGCTTTTATGTGGGACTGGTTCGAGCATTGTCATTTAGCCGTTTGTCACAGTCTCAGCAACATTTAATGACTGAGCTAGAAACAGCTCAAATTCAGGCACAATCTTTAGTAGATGACAGCAACCGTGCTGTTGCCACCATTCAGGAAGGAATTCATATTCAGGCCAATGCGGACTACCTGAAACTGTTTGGCTTGCAAAATGAAGATGAGATTATTGGCCTACCTTTGCTAGATCTGCTCCAGCCTTCAGATTTGAATGATTTTAAAACGCGTTTCAAAAAAATTTCTCAGGGTCAATTTGATTTAGGTCGGGTCGAGATCCAGTCTCTGAATCCGCATGTGTCCGCATCTAACCCATTAAAACTGGAATTCTTGCCTTCAACGGCTGAAGAAGATGCTGTACAAATTAGCATTGATACTCAATCTAAAACGGTTTCCTCCGAGAAAATTCCTGGAAAACCAAGCGTTTTTCAGTCACTTAAACGTGAACTTAGTAAGCAGTCTGCACCGGTGAATGCCTTAGTCACTTTCTCTTTTAGCGCTTATGATCCGGAAGTTCTACAGTCTGACTGGACCACTTTTAATGGGTACTTTGATGCAGTCCAAGAATTCCTCAAGGAACAGACCCATATTCCCCTGTTTAAACTGGAATATGATGTCGTTGTCGGTCTGTTCCAGGCAGACTCTAAAGCAATTCTTGAATCCAAACTGATCAGTTTAAATGCCTTAAGCAAACCGCAACTCATTACAGTGGGACCAAAGTCATTCCCTCTAAATTTGCGCTTGGGCTATGTCATGCTTGAACAGGGTTTGCAAGATGAAATGCAATGCAATACGCTGATTGGACAAGCATTCTCGACATCTTTACCTCAAGCAGAAGCTGTACCTGAATTTAAACTCGATATTCCTGCATCACTGAGCAGTCCGGCCATGGTAGAAATGCCAAGTATAGATTTCAGTGTTGCTGAAACACCAGTTGCCAGCTCAACAGTGGCAACGATCAGTCCAGCAGTCACGTCTATTCCTAGCGCTACACCTTCTATTTTGAAAGCCTTAAGTGAATGTCTGGAACGTGGCGAGATCCATTTAAAGTATCAGCAACTCTATGATAAAGAAGATACGCGTTTATATACCTATGAAGTGACCAGTGGCTTTATTTTTGAGAATAAATGGCAGGATATTTCTAGCCTTTTAGAACTTCACGAAGATGATGAACTGTCCATTAAACTGGATCGCTGGATTCTGGTTGAAGCCAGTAAACAGCTACACAACTTTATTACCCAGTATCCTGATGCAAGCTTAATTGTTAATTTGAACCGTGCCGTGCTATTTAAAGACCGCACCTTCCCGGAATTTATTTCCAAGCTGATTACGATTATTCGCAGTAAAGTGAAGCATCCGCTAATCTTGCAATTCTCAGAAGAAGATATTTTACTGAATCAGCAAGATGCACAAAAATATCTACGCGTATTGCATGAACATGGCGCGCTGATTGCACTTCGTGATTTTGGTCAATCAATGTACAGTCCAAATTTACTGCGCGAACTGGAACTGGATGGTGTCAGCTTACATTCGAGCTTAACTAATATGCTCAATAAAGATACCGAGATTGAGCAGTTACAGGAAAAAATCACCAGCTATAATGAAATCAAGCCACTCAATATCCTGATCCGTGAATTAAATGATATGACACTGTTCGCGAATGCCTGGAACGTGGATGCCCGCTTTATTCAAGGGAATTATTTCCAGAAAAAACTTGATCATTTGATTGATGTACAGGATCACTAAGATCTTGTACAAGCCTACAATTTAGGAAATCCAATGATAATTTTCTAAATTGTAGGCACAAAAAAACGGGCTTAAAGCCCGTTTTTTCATTTTGGGTATTAACGTTTAACAGAACGTGACATACCAGCAAAACGTTGTTTGAACTTGTCGATACGACCGCCAGTGTCAACGTTCTTTTGCTTACCAGTGTAGAATGGGTGGCAAGCTGAACATACGTCTAGATAAAGAGTTTCTTTACCAAGAGCTGAACGAGTTTCGATTACGTTACCACATGAACAAGTAGCAACTAAAGTTTCATATTTTGGGTGAATATCGGCGCGCATCGTCGATTACTCCATTAGATTCAAGAAGGTTTAGCTGTCATCGCTATTGATCACTCTCAAATGAGGAAGCAGGAACATCGTTCATGCAGATCAACACCACAACAGACCATTCTTTTGGCCCACCGAGACGGATACCGTCAGAGCTAAGCACAACAAGTGGGCATTATTATACGTGAAACGAATTCAATATGCGAATTATTCTTCAGCTTCCGATCCAGCCTCTTTGGCCCACAGATTGGCAATAATCCCGCAGACCATTAACTGAATCTGATGAAAAATCATGATCGGCAGGACAATCATGCCCAGCGGCTGGCCAATAAATAAAATTTGCGCCATCGGCACTCCACTGGCCAAGGTTTTCTTGGAACCACAAAAGAATGCCGTTTTTTGGTCAGCGCGGCTAAAGCCCAGCCAGCGTGGAATATAAAGTGATAATAACATCACAATGGTGAGTAACACCGAACAAGCCAGCAATAACAACAATAAGGTACTCAGGCTCACTTCATTCCACAACCCGGCCACTACGGCGCTACTAAAAGCTCCATACACCACCAATAAAATAGAACCTTGATCGAAGACCTTGACGATTTTTGGCATTTTCATCATTTTCGGATAGATCCATGGACGCAGAATCTGCCCTAAAATAAATGGCACCAAGAGCAGCAGTGTAATCTGGATAATCGAGGAAGTCGGATCAAAACCATGATCAGATTGACCGAGAATAAAAAATGCTACCAATAGCGGAGTAATAAACATCCCGATCAAATTGGAAAAAGAGGCACTACATACCGCCCCGGCGACATTGCCATGAGCCACTGAAGTAAAGGCGATCGAGGATTGCACAGTGGATGGCAGGAAACACATAAACAGGAAACCCCAATACAGCTCCTGTCCGAGCATTGGCAATAAAATCGGCTTGGCCAAAAGTCCGAGAATTGGAAACAGGGCAAAAGTTAGCGCAAAAACCAAAGTATGCAATTTCCAGTGCATAATGCCTTGCACCACGGCTTCACGAGACAGTTTGGCGCCGTGCAGGAAAAACAGGATGGCAATCGCTCCTGTCGTTACCCAGCCAAAGACTTCAGCCGCCTGCCCCGAAACTGGCAGCACACTGGCCAGCAAAACCATCACAAACAACAGTATCGTAAACCGATCCAATGCCAAGAACTTAAGCATATCCCTATAATCCCTCAGATTTTATTGTTTGATATAAAAATGCCCGGCTATCTTAACAGATGCCGGGCCCATGCTATGCACTCAGATTGATGTAATATTTTCATCTATACATGAATGCATTTCATATATCTCGCTACGTCACACTTAGTTATTACGTGCATTGTTGTCTTGCTGGATCAGCTCGATCTTGTAGCCATCTGGATCTTCAACAAATGCAATTACAGTCACGCCACCTTTCATTGGGCCAGCTTCACGCACCACATTACCGCCACGCGCTTTAATCTCTTCACACGCCTTGTAAGCATCATCAACTGCAATCGCGATATGACCATAAGCATTGCCCAGTTCATAGCTGTCTGTATCCCAGTTATGGGTCAATTCCAGTACGGTGTGATTCTCTTCATCGCCATAACCGACAAAAGCCAGGGTAAAACGGCCTTCTTCGTAATCACGCTTACGAAGCAAAGTCATGCCAAGTACTTCAGTATAGAACTTGAGAGATTGTTCTAAATTGCCTACACGTAACATGGTATGCAGCATGCGCATATTAATCATCCTTCTGTACAGATTGTTGTTGGTGTTCACCGAGCAGTTTTGCGACCCAAACCACCAGAATCAGGATCGGAATCCCGATTAGAGTAGTCATCAGGAAGAAATTCGGATAACCGATATTGGTGACTATAGTACCCGAATATCCGCCTAAAATCTTAGGGGTCAAAGTCATGAGTGAGCTAAAAATCGCATATTGAACAGCGGTAAAAGACACACTGGTCAAGCTCGACAAGAATGCAATAAACGCAGCACCAGCCAGCCCAGCAGCCAGATTGTCGACAATAATAGCAAAATAAAGCCACTTGTCGCTATAAGGTTTAATTACCTTACCACTGACTTCGACTGTATCTGAACTGCTGCTATCCACCACTGTTAAGGGCTGAATATCGACATCCAGATTCTGGGTACTGGCCAAGTGATCATTGACCTGATAAACATGTATGGTTTGCTGTAGTGCTTGACCATCTTGCATCAGGACGGCACTGATAATATGTGCAGGTGACTGAATCAGTTGTTGTGCAGGAATCGCGGCAGTAAATACGCCTTCGCTTTCCAGTTTTGCATCAATATTCTGATCGTTGATTTGCAACACAATCTTTTGATTCTCTTGCAGTGCTTTACCGACATACTGGCCGCGCACTACAATGGTCTTGTCCTGTTCAGCTACAGTGAGGGTATTGTCACTGGTGATCGGCAGGATCTGTAACTGGGTGCTGTCCTGTTGTGCGGTCAAATATGGCATATTAACCTGCACTGGCGCTTGATTGGTATTATCTGCATTAAGATAAGCGGCTGACACTTGTAGCTGTTTGCTCTGCGCCAGCACTGCACTCGGTACATCTAGCTTCCAGTAACCCACTTCATCGGTCTCTGCCTGATAAACCTGATTACCGGCTTTAACTTCCACAGCTGCCAGTTTTTCACCAGACTTGACCAGGCCGATAAAAATCAGGTTGGTAGAACAGGCCAGTACGGCACCGACAAACATCAGTTTCATGATGTTCATCTTCTGGGCCAAGAGCCCGCCAAGGAAACCACCGACTAAAGAGAAAATCACCCCATAGACTTTAACGGCCTCGGCAATCTGTTCTTTACTGAAATTCAGGTCCTGATAGAACACATTGGAAATGACGCCGGCAATAATATCGGAAACCCGATAAAAACCGATCAGCAATAACAACACCAATGCCAGTTTCAAGCCATAACGTTTAAAGAAATCTGCAACCGGATTGACCCAGGTTTCATAGGCCATTTGCTTGTTAACCGCACCCATTTTTACCAAGCTTGCACCAATCGCAAAGGCCACTGCACCCGAGCCAACAAAGCGCAAAGCTTCAAAACAGAACAAGGCAAAGGTATCTTGAATGGCGAATTGTTCGGTGATGCTGGCCACCAGATTGCCCGAATAGATATAGCTCAAGACAAAACTGATCACCGCCACAAAAAATACGGCGACTAAACGGAAATAATCACTGCGCACATAGTGTTTTCGCACACGGTCAACCTGCGGCTCCCGAATGGACAGTGTGGTGATAATACCGACCAGCATGACAGCAGCCATCGCCAGATAGGTCCATTTCCAGGCATCATAGATATAGTTGCCTTTGGCTGTTCCCAAATAGGCCGCAAGAAACAATGCACCAGCACCAGCAACAATCATCCCGATCCGGTAACCGGCATTATAGGTAGAGGCTAATACGGTCTGCATCTGGGTTTCCGCCAGCTCAATCCGGTAGGCATCAATCACAATATCCTGCGTTGCTGCGGAGAAACCAAGCAGGACTGCACCGAGCGCCATTTGCTGTAAATGTGTTGCACCCAAAGCCGGATCAGAAAAGGCCATAATGGAAATGGCACAGACAATCAGAATCTGCGCAATCAGCAACCAGGCACGACGACGTCCCAGAGCCTTGGTCAGAAATGGGACAGGAAGTTCATCAATGAGCGGTGCCCAGACGAATTTAAATGAATAGCCCAATGCGGCCCAGCTAAAGAAAGTTACTGCACTTTTGCTGATTCCGGCCTCACCTAACCATAAAGACAGACTCGAAAAAATCAGAAGAATCGGCACACCAGCCGAAAACCCCAAGAACAGCATGATCAATGCACGTCGATCTAAAAATGCTGTAAATGCGGATTTCCAACCCGTCGTTTGTGTTGTCATTGCTTTATTATTTTCCGCAGAAAAACCAATTGCTGCTATTCAATCCTGTAATAGCGTATCTTTCAACAAGATTTATATATTTATCACATTTCCGGTTTTTTATTTTCTGGCAAAAGCGACATGTTGGCTTGAATTTTTCAAGTAAATCTGTATACCTTAACTCCTATCAACGTAATATTTCGTTTTGGATTTTCAACAGTGACCCAGAGACTCGATCAAATTAATTCTTCTATTGCCAGCAACACCAGCACAACTCCACAAAAAATCCGCTCAGATTTACTTATCTCTGCATTTGAACAAAGCGAAATTAAAAATACTCTGGACCATACCCGGTTAACATCCACCCAGCTGACGCACATTCCAAACCTAGAAAAAATTCCTGCGTCAACCAAACGGATCAAGCCCCTGAATAACTTTTTGGGCCAAGATCGCGCACGCGCCTCAGTTGAGGCCGGGATTGCCCTGCCTTATTCCGGTTATAACATTTTTGCCGTCGGTACCGCAGGACTCGGAAAACGCACCATGGTGAAGCGTTTGCTGCAGCAGCACGCCAAAACTATGGAAACCCCGAATGACTGGGTGTACGTCAATAACTTTCAGAACCAGCGTCAGCCGATTGCGCTGGAACTGCCCTCAGGTCAGGGCCCAAAATTCCAAGCCATGTTGAATCAAAGCTGGCAAACCATTCTAAAACAGCTTGAGCGCCGTTTTACTGCAGAGACCTATCACAACCGCATTGAAATGATTCGCCAAGAAACCGGTGATGAACAGCAGCAGGCGCTCATCGAACTCACCAAGGAAGGTGCAGAACTGGATCTGAAGCTGATCTCTCGACATGATGAGCATTGTTTTGTCCCCGTGCATCTGATTGATGACAAATTGCAGGAAATGTCTCAGGAAGATCTGAATGCCTTAAGCAATAAAGATCGTGCTGAACTGGCGTCCAACATGCGCTATATGGACAAGAAACTGGAACGTCTGGGTTTGCACCTGGGTGATCTGGAAGATGATGCACGTGATCGCGTACAGATCCTGAACCGCGATATCGCCAAGCAGGTGGTCTTACCGCGAGTCGAACAGATTCTGGCAAAATTCAAACATGTGGAAGGTCTGGAACATTACCTGAAATATTATGCCGAAGACATTATCAACAATGTCGAAATTGTGCTGGAACAGGAAGAAGACGATTTCACTCCGGCACTGTTCAGTCGCGTTCCAGCACGTTATCAGGCCAATGTGATTATTACCCATAAGCCGAACAGTGGCGCACCGGTAATCTTTGAAGATTTTCCAACGCATTACAATTTATTGGGGCATGTGGAACAACTGACCCAAAATGGTACGATTACCACGGACTTTACTTTGATTCGTCCAGGTACCTTGCACAAGGCTAACGGTGGCTTCCTGATGCTGGAAGCGGAACAATTGCTGGAACAGCCGTATGCATGGCAAGGCTTGAAGCGCGCGCTTAAATCGGGGCATTTAAAACTTTCCTCGCTCGAGCATATGATCACGCTGACCGGCAGCATTTCAATCGAACCTGCTTCAATTCCTCTGAATATCAAGGTGATCTTGCTGGCTGAGCCTGAGATCTATTATGAAATTTTAGAGCTTGAACCAGAGCTGGGCAGCATCTTTAAAATCCGTGCTGATTTTACCGATACATTACAACGTAATGACGATAACGAGCAGGCTTATATGCAGCTGATTGCCGACTATGTGCAATCCGATAAATTACTGCCTTTTGACCGTTCCGCTTTGGCGGCATTGCTCACAGATTCCAGTCGTCAGGCCGAAGATCAAAGTTCATTGTCATTACATGCCCTGACGCTGGGCGATCTGATTCGTGAAGCACATCATCATGCCTTCCAGGCCGGTGACAAGATGGTTTCAGAAAAACATATCAATACCGCACTGGATCACCGTAAATATCGTCTTGGCTATTTACGTGAACTGTACTGGCAGGATCTGACCCGTGGTACCCAACTGATCGAAACCCGTGGTCATCGTCTGGGCCAAATCAATGCCCTGTCCGTCATTCACTATGCTGATGTTGAGTTTGGTCTGCCTTCACGTCTGACTGCTTCGGTTTACCAAGGTGGCGGTGATATTCTGGATATCGAACGCAGTGTCGAACTCGGTGGCTCCTTACATGCCAAGGGCGTGTTGCTGATGTCGTCTTTCCTGAAAGCACATTTTGGCCGTGAACAGACCTTGCACTTCTCTGCTGCGCTAGCGTTCGAACAAAGTTATGGTCAGGTCGATGGTGACAGCGCCACAGTCGCGGAACTTTCTGCCTTGCTATCTGCCATCAGTCAGTTACCGATTGATCAGTCCTGGGCCATTACCGGTTCCATGAACCAGCTGGGTCAAGTACAGCCGGTAGGCGGTGTGAATGCCAAAATTGAAGGTTTCTTTGATGCTTGCAAGTTACAAGGCTTGACCGGAAAACAAGGTGTAATTATCCCACGGCAAAATATGCAACATCTAATGCTGCGTAAAGATGTCACCATTGCTGTGGAAGAAGGCCAGTTCCATATTCACGCGATTGATACTATTGATCAGGCACTGGAAATCCTGATGGCGCGTCCTGTCGGTACCTTGGATAAAAAAGGTCGCTATAGCAAAAATTCAATCTATGCCGCAGTGATGGCACAGCTGGATTATTGGCAAGCGATTGAAGATGGTGCCGAACTGGTCGAAGTACCGAAGAAAAAGAAAAAAAAGAAGAAGAAAGACAAGAAGCAAATCGTCGAGCCACAAACTGAAGTTGAAGCTGATGTTTCGACAGTTGAACAGCCGGATGCAGCGACAGAGGATTAACTCTGACCTTGACCTAAGCAAAAATAGAGACAAAAAAAGCGCTTCTCAATGAAGCGCTTTTTCACATCTGGACTTAATTTAATACAAAATTAAGCATCAACTGCCGGGCTGTACTGTTCAACTAAAGGCTTTAATTCACCTTTTTGGAACATGTCGAGCATGATATCACTACCGCCGATCAACTCACCATTGATCCAAAGCTGTGGAAATGTCGGCCAGTTGGCGATTTGTGGTAACATCGCGCGAATGTCCTGGTTTTCCAGAATGTTTACATAAGCAAACGGACGACCAATTTGACTGAGTGCTTCTACTGCACGTGCAGAAAAACCACATTGTGGAAATTGCGGTGTGCCTTTCATGTAAAGAAGTACTGCGTGTTTTGCAATTTGGTCACGAATTAACGCTTCGGTATCGCGTGCTTGTTCAGTCATTGATAAATCCTCAACTCATCTGTCTCGCATTATACCCAAATCCAGGCAAAACAGTATGTCTAAAGCAATAATTCCAATTTTATTTACAATTACCCTTTAAATCTGAGCGGGTTTTTGCTTATATAAGTTTTTCTTTCCACCTAACAGTTAAGAGTTAGTCATGAATAATATTACCCTCGCACCGGTACAAACTGATCAACCGTCTCATTTGATGCCTGTTTTTGGCCGTCAACCGATCAGCTTTGTCCGAGGACGAGGTGCATATCTTTATACCGAAGATGGTACAGAGTATTTAGATGCATTAACCGGCATTGCCGTATGTGGTTTGGGACACGCGCATCCAGTCATTGCCGAAGCGATTGCTGAACAGGCAGCGACCCTGATTCATACCAGCAACCTGTTTGAAGTGCCTTGGCAAACTGCTGCCGCACAAAAACTGGCTGAAGTTGCAGGCATGGAAGAAGTATTCTTCTCAAACAGTGGTGCAGAATCCAATGAAGGTGCAATCAAAATTGCACGTAAATTTGGTCATATGCAAGGCATTGCTTCACCAAAAATTATTGTCGCTGACCAGTCTTTTCATGGTCGTACCATGGCCACCCTGTCTGCTACAGGCAATAAAAAAGTGCAAGAAGGTTTTGGCCCGCTGGTTGAAGGTTTTATTCGTGTACCTTTTGGTGATATCGAAGCAATTGAAGAAGCTGCAATCAATCATCCGGATATCGTAGCGATTTTGATTGAGCCTATTCAGGGTGAAGGCGGTGTGAATACCGCACCTCAAGGTTTCAGCTATTTAGAAGAAATCCGTCATATCTGTAACCAGCACAACTGGCTGATGATGCTGGACGAAGTACAAACTGGTAATGGCCGTACCGGTAAATATTTTGCTTACCAGCACACCAATATTATTCCGGATGTACTGACCACAGCCAAAGGCTTAGGAAACGGTTTCCCGATTGGTGCAGTGATGACTCAAGGTCGTGGTGTCGGCGTATTAACTGCTGGAAATCACGGTTCTACCTATAGCGGTACAGCACTGGGTTCGCGTGTGGTCTATACTATTCTCGATATTATGCAAAAAGAAAATATCGTCGCGAATGCTGCTGAAAAAGGTGCTTATATCGTTGACCAGCTACGCAACAAACTGGCAGATCAAAATGTCATCGTACGTGGTTTTGGTCTGATGATCGGGATTGAATTACCAAAAGAATGCGGTGATCTGGTTGCGATTGCACGCGATGAATACAAGATGATTATCAATGTCACTGCAGGCAATGTCGTTCGTCTGTTACCTACCCTGAATATTACTCAGGAGCAGGCAGACCAGTTGATCGAACGTCTGGTAAAAATGATCAAAGCTTATTTGGCATAAAGTCCTAGCCTAAAAATTAAAAAAGCCGCTCTAAAGCGGCTTTTTTATTATTCTGCATTCTATGATGCGTTTTGTAACATACGTCCGCCAGAGATCTGGCTAAAATATTGTTTCAAGGTATCAAGACAACGAAGAATTTTTGTAGGTTGTTGTTCACGTTTCGGAATAACCGCATACAGTGTAATCGGTGGCAGTCTCCATTCAGGCAGAACTTCAACTAAAGTACCGTTAAGCAAATCCTTTTTAGCATCAAGATATAAAACCTTGGCAATCCCATTGCCCTGCAAGCACATCGATTTCGCAACCAAACCGTTATTGGTACTGAAACGGGATTTCAGTTCAAATTCGGCTTTTTCTGCAGTATTTACATGTTGAAAATGGTAATACTGATGGTTTTTAAGCTGTGTCAAAGGTAAGACCTCATGATTTTTAAGGTCATCAGGTCTCGAAATAATAGTGCTTTGATTAATATAACTCGGTGTCGCCACCAGAATTTGCTCAATCTGTATCAATGGCACAACCTGAAGATTATGCTCATCATTTTTCTGTTCAAATCTTAGGGCGATATCAACCCGCCCATCCAACAAATCAACCTCATGATTGTTTGTTTCTAAATGTACTGCCAAGCCACGATGTGCAGCCATCCAATGAGAAAGTGCAGGAATCACATGATTCGCGCATAATTCTGGCAAAGAAACGATACGCAGCTCACCCACAAGATCATCACGTAATTCATTGATCCGGACTTTACCGCGTTCAGCAGCAGATAACATTTCTTGACAGCTATGGAAAAAAGCTTGTCCCGCTTCGGTCAGACTTAATTTTCTCGTCGAACGATTTAGAAGTACGACTTCCATATCGTGTTCTAACGAGCGAATTTGTTGACTGACGGCGCTGGTCGTAATCCCTAATTCACGGGCAGCACCGCTAAACGAGTTCTTCTCCACAACGCAAGCAAAGACACCCATTGCTCGAAGTTGATCTAACATAAATTTCCCTCTAAACTTATGAGGTGCTTCATCATTTGATAAAAGCAACTTATTGTATTATACGGCGAAATTTACACTTTGCATTATTTATTTAATTGTTTGGTAAAACTGCAGTAGGATTAATAGGTTTGCCGTCTAAGCGCACCTGAAACTCAAGCATGGTACGGTTTGTACCAGTCGATCCCATTTCTGCAATTTTTTGACCAGCCGTTACATTTTGGCCACTTTTCACATTCAATTTACTGTTATGTGCATAAGCGGTGATATAGCCATTGATATGCTTTACCAACACCAGATTGCCATATTCTTTCAGGCCATCAGCGGCATACACTACCTGCCCGTCTGCTGCTGCAAATACCGGATCACCGACATTGCCACTATAGCGGGTTCCCTTGATATTAGAAGCTAAATTGTATTGCTGAAGAATCGCGCCATTCGATGGTTTTACCCAACGTAGACCTGCTGCAGTAGATACTGGTGTTACAGGTGCAGATGTACTGACGCGTGGTGTGGTTTGTACTGTCGTTGCTGGTGTCACCGGTGCCGGTGTAGGCACTGCAATTATTTGACGCTGGATTGGCGCTGCCTGAGTCACTGCTTGGGTGCTGGTGCTACGGCGCGTAGTATGGGTTTTCAGGCGGATCGATTGTCCGACATAAATCCGGTACGGCGCACTGATATCATTCATCTCTGCGACACTGATATAGTTCAGTCCATAACGTGCTGCAATCCCACTCAATGTATCTCCTGAACGCACCGTATAGAAATCAGGAGCTGTTGCATAACGCGTTGCATTATTCACCTGGGGTTTGGTGGCACAACCGGTAATTACTCCTGTAGAAATAACAACGGTCGATAAAACGAGGGTTTTAATCAGGGTTGCAGGCGAAGCTACGACACATTTCGGTAACACCAAGAACATTATCTTCCTCTCTAATGCTATACGGTTGCAAAATTCCGTTAAGATTAGCAAAGTTTTACGGCAATATACTTGCAATCGCGAGTTTTTCACAAAGTTATAACACTAAGGACGCATTTTCTGCCAATTGTGTTTGTAAATTCCGCAGACTCTCATAATTGGTGGCATCCATCTGAATCGGGGTAATACTGACATAGCCATTGGCGACCGCAGAGAAGTCTGAATCAATCTCGCTAAATCCCGGCTTAGGTTCTGCGACTGCTTCTCCCGAGAGTCCAATCCAAAATACCTGACGACCACGCGGATCTACATGACTCGTCACCGGTTTAGACTGACGGCGGCGACTTTGATATGTCACTTTTTCACCCTGCAATTCAGTTACATCTGGAATATTGATATTAAAAATATGTCGCTCAGGCAGAACAGGCAAACCACGAGCAATAAAATCATGCACCCATTCGGCGGCCAACTGATAATCCTGAGGCTGCTGATAGCCACGTACATTCGGCCCACTCAGTGATACGGCAATCGCAGGATGTTTAGTTAAACGACCTTCAAAGGCCGCCCCGACTGTACCGGAATACAAGATATCATCTCCCAGATTTGCGCCGCTATTTATCCCGCTAACCACCAGGTCAAATTCAAAATCAAATAGCCCGTTCATAGCCAAGTAAACGCAATCTGCCGGCGTCCCATTAACCGCCCAGACATCAGGAGAAATCTGGATTGGGCGTAAAGGGCGGTCCAAAGTTAAGGCACTAGAAAAGCCACTGCGTTCACTTTCCGGTGCCACAATCACCACTCGCCCCAAAGGCTTTAGCGCTTGCGCCAAAGCCTGAATACCGGGTGCAAACACCCCATCATCATTTGAAACTAAAATATTCACTAAAAAATCTCGTTACGCTAAAAAATGACTGACTAGGACATTTCATTGTATTAGTGCAGGAATTATATATATTTATTGCTCGACATCCATCTTTATAATATGTGGCTCAAGATGATTAAAAAATTCTCTTTATTTAGCGCTCTCACTTTAAGCTTGGCAGCATTTATTTCCCCTTCAGTCATGGCAAACGATCTGACTGTTGAAGAAAACAATACCATTGTAAAAGAAGATATTGCATCAGCACAGGTTATGGCTGAAGTTTGCCCGGCAATCATTGGTCAAAATCCAAAATTTAACAGCACCGTTGAACAATTGATCCAGTCTTATCTTGCAGACTACTCAGATAAAGGCATGAGCTATCAAAAGCTACAGGCAGACAGTGAATATAAATCTTTACTTGAAGAAGCACGTCAGGGTGCAAAGCAAACCAGCTCAGACGAGCAGAAAACTGTCTGTGAAGAAATGCTGAACTACCAAGGCTAAGCCAGCTAAATTTTCAAATAAGACGGTGTAAACATCGTCTTATTTTCTCTTACAGATTTATTCATAATTCTACAGCTTCGCTACATTTTCCCACTTTTCAATTTCAAAAATAAGTTTAAGCTAGGCAAATTATTGTTCTAAATCCATTTTTTGAGTTTTCAATGAAAAATCCAATATTCCAAGCTTTAACATTCTGCGCAATTTCTGCCGCCACTCTTTTGGGAACTTCTGCATTTGCAGCCGATGAAAACATTAATGTTACCCCAACTCAGCAAGTGACCAAACAGGAACTGGCAGCCATTTATGTTCTTTCAGAAATCTGTCCAAGCATGGTCAAAGACAAGTCACAGTTTAATCAGGGTTATACCAAGCTGGTGACTGAGTATATGCCGGGCCAGCGTAATCCGGTTGAAAGCTTAAACCAGATGGCTAAACAGAACGATTTCCGCAATATTCTGGCCGAAGCACAATCGGATGCCAAGAAAGCCGGCAAGAAAAAAAATCAGGTGATTTGTAATGAATTAACCACCTATAACAATTAAGCTGCTTTTCTGCCGATAACTTACAATACTTTTGAAATAAGACCGGGTTTCCCATAGAAGTCAGCCTAGCTTTGTCCTAAAATGCTAGGCTCTTCGTGCTTACATCAAGATATAGGAACCCACTAGAAATGACCCAAAAAACTGCCCTTGCTGCATTATTATTAGTTCCTAGTTTTAGCTTTGCAGCAACTGTCCTATCTGCACCACCAGAATTGAATAATAAATCCTACGTGCTAATGGACTACGAGACAGGGCAACTTCTCGCTTCAAAAAATGAAAATGAAAAATTAGCCCCTGCTTCAATGACCAAGATGATGACCAGCTACATCATCGAACAAAAACTATTGAGCGGTGAACTCACTGAAGATGAACAAGTGCGCATGAACGAGTCAGCATGGTGTCGCGGCAGTAGCGCGGAATCATGTATGTATGTACCTTTAAATGGTACGGCAACTGCACTTGAAATGCTTCGCGGGATTATTATTCAATCAGGGAATGATGCATCGAAAGCCATGGCTGAACATATTGCAGGGAACGAGGGTACCTTTGCACATATGATGAACCAGGAAGCTAAACGTATTGGCATGACCAATACCAGCTTTATCAATTCAACCGGTATGCCGGCTGAAGGTCATTATTCAACTGCCAAAGATATGGCAACGCTGGCACAACACATCATTAAAGACAGTTCTAAGTATTATCCGATTTATGCGGAAAAAGAATTTACCTTTAATGGCATCAAGCAAGGTAACCGTAATGCCCTGCTATATACTGATCCGAGTGTAGATGGTTTAAAAACTGGCCACACCGATGAAGCCGGTTATTGTTTGACTACCTCTTCAAAACGTGGACCTACACGTCTGATTTCAGTGATTTTTGGTGCACCTACCATGCAGGAACGTGCGACACAAACACGTGAATTGTTGGCTTGGGGTTATGCAAACTTCGAAACCAAAAATGTTCAACCGGCTAAACAGGTACTTGCTAAAGCCAAAGTCTGGTTTGGTAAGGAAGATGAAGTTCAGATCGGTCTTGCTGAAAACTTTAATGTGACTATGCCGAAAGGTCAGGCCAACGCGATTAAAACCCAGCTGGTGGTTCAGCCTAAACTGACTGCACCTTTACAGCCTGGTCAGGTCGTAGGTAAATACGTAGCGACTCTGGATGGTAAAGTAATTTCAGAAAAACCATTGGTGGCTTTAAACGCGGTTGAAGAAGCTGGTTTCTTCGCACGTATGCTCGACCACATTAAACAATTCTTCTCAAACTTGTTCTAAGTTTAAATAGACTGTTTTAGTCTAGCACTAAGACCAAAGCACTCATTCAGATGGGTGCTTTTTATTTTATACTATGCACATGATCCTTAAACTTTTAATGAGCAGATCACCATGAGCCAAAACATTCGTTCTTATTTAGACACAACTCCACAAATTGATGAATCGTGTTATATCGATCCGATGGGAATCGTGGTCGGCGATGTGGTCTTGGCTGAAAATGTCTCTGTCTGGCCTTTTGCCGTGATTCGTGGTGATGTTAATTCGATCCGGATTGGTAAAAACTCGAATGTTCAGGATCATGCCATGTTGCATGTCAGTCATAAAAAAGCCGATAAACCGAATGGTTCGCCTTTGATCATTGGTGAAGATGTCACGATTGGCCATCATGTGACATTGCATGGTTGTACGATTGGTAATCGCGTATTAATCGGGATTAACAGCATTATTCTGGATGATGTCATCATTCCGGATGATGTGATGATTGGTGCAGGTACACTAGTTCCACCGGGCAAAGTTTTGGAAAGTGGTTGGCTCTATGTGGGCAGCCCTGCCAAAAAAGCGCGTCCGCTCACTGAAAAAGAAATGGCATTCTTGCCATATTCTGCACAAAATTATGTGAAAGTCTCTCGAAATTATCTTGGGTAAATCAAAATAAACAGATCTCTTTATTTTAATCCTTTGGTTTAATTCTTGCTTTAAAACAAGCATAACTCGAAGGATTAAAATGTTTATTGCGGTTTACCGTTTCAAAATTAAACCAGCGACAAAGGAAGCTTTCATTCAGGCATGGAAAACGCATATGGAGGGCATTTATCTGGTTTTAGGTTCTCTCGGCTCTCGCCTGCATAAAGAAGAAAAGACTGGTGATTATATAGTTATGCTCAATGACCAAACAAAACACATTGAGAAAATGCCGACTTTAACCACCTCAATTCAGAAGAATATTTAAAGTATAAAAAAGCAGGTGAAGTGATGTGTAAGACTATTATTTCAAGCGATACTATTTTGGAATTAGATGTCGAAGCAGATTATTTACAATCAAGAACGTTTCTTTTTGAATAATTTTTAAAGAGAGGCATATTTTAATTCTACTTATCATACATGAACATGATAAAAAATATTTCTAAAGTGTTTACTAGACCTCTTGCGAAAGTAAAAACTGCCTCAATATAGATTTCATGAAATATCAGAAATTAAATCGTTTTTCAGATTCTGAATTCCAGCGCTTGGTTGGTGTACCTCGAGCAGTTTTTAG
>SPVA01000041.1 GCA_013530545.1 Acinetobacter lwoffii | reverse complement strand
TCGCGGCTGGCTGGATGCTGAAGGCGTAAAACCTGCAAGCTTCCTGTTTGAAAAATTCTCTGCCAACTAATAGAGGGAATTTGTTCAATGTCTAATCGTCAAAGATTTGAAAATAAAGTCGTAATCGTGACCGGTGCCGCGCAAGGCATCGGTCGCGGTGTGGCTTTACAGGTAGCAAGCGAAGGTGCACAAGTGGTGATGGCTGACCTTTCTCCGTATGTGGAAGAAGTGTTGGCTGAAATTGAAGAACTGGGTGGTGATGCGATTACAGTCAAAGCCAACCTGGAAACTTTTGCTGGTGCAGAATCTGTAGTTGCCAAAGCACTTGAGACCTATGGCCGTGTTGATGTTCTGATCAACAACGTCGGTGGCGCTATCTGGATGAAACCTTTCCAGGAATTTTCTGAAGAAGAAATCATTAAGGAAGTGAATCGTTCACTGTTCCCTACGCTGTGGTGCTGCCGCGCAGTATTACCAGAAATGATTAAAAATCAGAAAGGTACAATTGTAAACGTATCTTCTATTGCCACTCGTGGTATTAATCGTGTGCCCTATTCAGCATCTAAAGGTGGTGTAAACGGTTTAACCGCTTCGCTTGCCTTTGAACATGCCAAAGATGGTATTCGTGTCAATGCCATTGCTACTGGTGGTACAGAAGCACCTCCAAATGCCAATCCACTGACTGAATCTGAAAAAGAATGGATGCAGCAAGTGGTTGATCAGACCATTGACCGTACTTTTATGGGACGCTACGGTACGATTCAGGAGCAAGTGAATGCAATTGTATTCCTGGCTTCCGATGAATCATCTTATATGACAGGTACAGTGGTACCGGTCGGTGGTGGTGATCAGGGCTAATCCTGATCATGACTTTTTTAACAGGCTCATGGTTCAACGCAAGGAGGCACATCACCAATGAATACCCTGTTTCAGACATTAAAAAATGATTGGTCAATTTCAGCAACTGTTGCAGGATTTTTAGCAGTACTGATTTCCTATTCAGGACCACTGATCATTTTTTTCCAGGCGGCTCAGCAAGCTCAAGTTTCCCCGGACATGATGATTTCATGGATTTGGGGGATTTCTATTGGTGCTGCACTTGCCGGTATTTTTTTATCGATTAAATACAAAATACCGGTAGTGACTGCCTGGTCTGCACCTGGAACGGCTTTATTAGTCACGCTGTTTCCCGATATTTCGCTCAATGAAGCGGTTGCTGCCTATATCACCTCTGCTGTGGTGATTTTTTTCATTGGGATCACCGGTTATTTCGACAAATTGCTCTCCTGGATTCCTCAGGAAGTCGCTGCCGGGATGATGGCGGGAATTTTACTGCAGTTTGGTTTAGGATTGTTTACCGCGACCGATACCATGCCCTATATCGTCTTTGGCATGTTGGCGGTATTTTTGCTGGCCAAGCGTTTCAGTCCACGTTATGCCATGGTCTGGGTGCTGGTTGCAGGCGTGCTGTTAAGTATGTTACTGGGCAAGATTAACCCGGTCACGGCAGATTTTAGTCTGGCGATTCCGCAATTTATTGCACCGGAATGGACCTGGAGTTCAACCCTGAATCTGGCCCTCCCGCTCATTCTGGTCAGCCTATCGGGCCAGTTTTTACCGGGAATGGCGATTATCAAACTCAGTGGTTATGACATGCCAGCCAAGCCGATTATCAGTGCGACCAGTATTGCCTCGCTTGCAGTGGCCTGTGTTGGGGGTATCACGATTGTATTGGCTTCGATTACGGCTGCATTGTGTTTAGGCAAAGACGCTCACGAGCTGAAAGAAAAGCGTTATATCGCCGGTGTAGCGAATGGGCTTTTTTATATTTTAGGCGGCTTATTTGCCGGCAGCATTGTCATGCTGTTTAGCCTGATGCCGAAGGAATTAATTGCGGCTTTGGCAGGACTGGCATTACTCGGTGCAATTGCTACCAACATTTCCGTGGCCATGGGTAAAGAGTCGCAACGTGATGCAGCACTGATTACCTTTTTAGCGACTGCTTCCGGCATGCATTTCCTGGGACTGAGTTCAGTCTTTTGGGGAATTTGCATTGGCCTGGTCGCACATTTTCTGCTGTCACAGAAAAACCGTAACGCAGTTCCGGTTACAGCATCAGATTCAAAACGAGTTTAAAGACATCCATCAGTTTAGGATATGTAAGGACCAGATTATGATAGATAAAAGTTCATTATCATTGAAAGAAGCACTCTCCCAGATCAAGGACGGTTCTACCATTATGATCGGTGGTTTCGGTACAGCAGGTCAGCCTGCTGAACTGATTGATGGTCTGATCGAATTGGGTATTAAAGACCTGATTATTGTCAACAACAATGCCGGTAATGGCGACTATGGTCTGGCGAAACTGCTTAAAGCTGGTGCTGTTCGTAAAATCATTTGCTCTTTCCCGCGTCAGTCTGACTCGTGGGTATTTGACGAGTTATATCGTGCAGGCAAGATTGAACTGGAATTGGTGCCGCAAGGTAATCTGGCTTGCCGTATTCAGGCGGCAGGTATGGGCTTGGGTCCAATCTATACGCCTACCGGTTTTGGTACTTTGCTGGCTGAAGGCAAACCGACCATGAACTACGAAGGTAAAGACTACGTTTTAGAAAATCCAATTAAAGCTGACTTTGCCTTGATAAAAGCTTCTAAAGGCGATCGTTGGGGCAATCTGGTCTACCGTAAATCTGCGCGTAACTTCGGCCCGATTATGGCGATGGCGGCTGATGTGACGATTGCTCAAGTTTCTGAAGTGGTTGAACTGGGTGCACTGGATCCGGAACACATCATCACCCCGGGAATTTTTGTTCAACACGTTGTTCAAGTTAAACCTGCACAATAATTGGCATCGGAGATAAATAATGAGCTATAGCAAACTGACCCGTGACCAGATCGCTGAACGTGTGGCACAAGACATTCCTGATGGTGCCTATGTAAACCTCGGTATTGGTTTACCGACCAAGATTTCAAGCTACCTGCCAAGCGATAAAGACGTATTCCTGCATTCTGAAAATGGCCTGCTGGCGTTCGGTCCTCCTCCTGCTGAAGAAGACCGCGATCCTGAGCTAATCAATGCCGGTAAAGAATTCGTGACCTTACTCGAAGGCGGATCTTTCTTCCATCACGGTGATTCTTTCGCCATGATGCGTGGCGGTCACTTAGACATCGCCGTACTAGGCGCGTTCCAGGTGGCTGAAAATGGCGACCTGGCGAATTGGCATACCGGTGCACCGGATGCGATTCCAGCAGTCGGCGGTGCAATGGATCTGGCTGTGGGTGCAAAAAAAGTCTTTATTACCACAGATCATGTGACCAAAAAAGGCGAGCCAAAAATCGTGGCTGAGCTGTCTTATCCAGCGACTGGACTGAAATGTGTGGATCGTATTTATACCGACCTGTGTGTGATTGATGTCACGCCTGAAGGTATGAAAGTGATTGAGAAAGTTGAAGGTCTGTCATTTGAAGAATTGCAGTCATTGACTGGTGCCAAACTGATTGATGCGACTCGATGAGTATAAATAGACAGACATCGCTATTTTTAAACGACACATTGAATAGAGATTGAACGTTCCTTCTCCCTCTGGGAGAAGGTTAGGATGAGGGGAATTTCCAGACATCCTCTCCCTAACCCTCTCCTTCAAAGGAGAGGGAACTTTATAAAGAAGAGAATACTCCATGAAAAACGCATATATTATCGATGCCATCCGTACCCCATTCGGTCGTTATGCCGGTGGCCTCGCGCCTGTCCGTGCAGATGACTTAGGTGCGCTGCCAATTAAAGCTTTGATGGAACGCAATCCAAGTGTGAACTGGGAACAGGTCGATGACGTGATCTATGGCTGTGCCAACCAGGCCGGTGAAGACAACCGTAACGTCGGTCGCATGTCTTCTCTGCTTGCAGGCCTGCCTTATCAGGTACCAGCAACGACAGTAAACCGTCTATGTGGTTCATCAATGGATGCAATCGCGATGGCAGCACGTGCGATTAAAGCCGGTGAAGCGAATCTGATTATTGCTGGTGGTGTAGAAAGCATGTCGCGTGCCCCATTTGTGATGGGCAAGTCAGAAACAGCGTATGGCCGTAGCCAGAAGATTGAAGACACCACCATGGGCTGGCGTTTTATTAATCCGAAACTGAAAGAAATGTACGGCGTGGAAACAATGCCACAAACTGCTGAAAATCTGGCGGAACAGTTCAACATCAACCGTGAAGACCAGGACAAGTTTGCCCTGACCAGCCAGCAACGTACCGCAGCAGCGCAGGCCAAAGGTTTCTATAAAAATGAAATCATTCCTGTGGTGATTCCGCAGCGTAAAGGCGATCCGGTGGTTGTGGATACCGATGAACATCCACGTGCTTCAACCACAGCAGAAGCTCTGGCAAAACTGAAACCTGTCGTCAAAGCAGACGGTACAGTAACGGCGGGTAATGCTTCTGGTATTAACGATGGTGCGGCTGCTCTTTTAATCGCGTCTGATGAAGCAATTGCTCAACATGGCTTAAAACCACGTGCCAAAATTATTGGTTCAACCGTCGTTGGTGTTGAACCACGTATCATGGGCTTTGGTCCAGCACCTGCCATTAAGAAATTACTGGCGCAAACCGGTCTGACTTTAGAGCAGATGGATGTGATCGAGCTGAATGAAGCTTTTGCAGCACAAGCTTTGGCTTGTACTCGTGACCTTGGCATTGAAGATGGTTCAGAGAAAGTCAATCCGAATGGTGGTGCAATTGCTTTGGGCCATCCACTTGGTGCATCTGGCGCACGCTTAGTCACAACCGGGTAAATACGGTCTTTGTTCAATGTGTATTGGTGTCGGTCAAGGCATCGCTTTGATTATTGAACGCGTCTAACAACCTATTAAAAAGATAAACCTCCTCCCTTTTTTAAAGGGAGGTCGGGAGGGATTTCAATGCCAACATTTACATCCAACGATGCCCAGATCAATTACCAGACCTTTGGTGATGCCAGCAAACCTGCCCTGGTTTTTTCTAATTCATTGGGTACTAAATTCAGCATGTGGCAACCACAAATTGAATTTTTCCAGCAAGACTATTTTGTCATTTGCTATGACACTCGTGGTCATGGGGCTTCCTCTGCACCACAAGGTCCGTATAGTCTTGAACAGTTAGGTCAGGATGTGGTCAATCTGCTGGATCATCTGAATATCCAGAAAGCCGCTTTCTGTGGTATCTCGATGGGTGGTTTAACCGGTCAATGGTTAGCAATCAACAAGCCCGAACGTTTTAGCCACGTGATTATCTGCAATACTGCTGCCAAGATCGGTCAGGAACAGGCCTGGCTGGAACGTGCCGCACTGGTACGTGAACAAGGTCTGGCGCCGATTGCATCGACAGCAGCAGCACGTTGGTTTACCGATCCCTTTATCCAGAGCAACGCAGCGATAGTTGCAGAACTTTCAAACGACCTTGGAGCTGGCAGCCCGGAAGGTTATGCAAGTTGTTGCGAAGCTTTGGCTAAGGCGGATTTACGTGAACAGATCAAAACGATTTCAGTGCCGGTACTGATTGTGGCCGGTCAGCAAGACCCGGTGACGACAGTTGCAGATGGTCAAGCCATGCAAGCTGAAATTTCACAAAGCCAGCTGTTTGAAATCAATGCCTCGCACATTTCCAATGTGGAGCAACCAGAAGCCTTCAATCAGGCAGTTCAGAAATTTATTGCAGCTTAAATACTAGAGGCAAAGAAAAAGCCACTGTTGATCAGTGGCTTTTTTATGCTTAGATTTAAAAAACTGGTTCCACATCAGGCCCAGATCACTAAAATCGCTGCAATCACTACTAAGCCCAGACCCCAATGCTCGGTACGTGCCAGTTTTTCTTTAAAGAAATATGCCGAAATCAGCATACTAAACAGAATCTCAATTTGTCCTAAGGTTTTCACGACCGGCACACTCATCATGCTCATGGCAGTAAACCAGCCTAGTGATGCCATAAAACTGCACACACTCACTTTAAAAGTTAAGCCCAGACGCTGCCACATGGCCACTAAAGTCTGGCGGCTGAATAGGCTTAGATAAAGCAGCATACTCAGGCACTGAAAACTGATCACCATTAACAACACCCAAGCCGCACGATGCAAGGTTGGTAAAGTGGTTAATTCTAAACTGGCTTCGCGTACCAGTAGTGAGGTAATGGCAAAACTTAAACCGCTTCCGATGCCAATAGCCAGTGTTCTGGCTGAAAACCCACTGACCTGTTGGTCTTTACTCAATAAAAATACCGCATATCCGCCTAGTGCCACACCAATCCACGCCAGGAATGACAAATGATCCGCTAAAAAGGTCACGCCGATAATGGCGGCTAAAATGGCTTCGCTTTTCGCCAACCCCACTCCAACGGCATAATTTTTTTGCTTGAACAGTTGCACCATCAGTGCCGTAGCTAAAATCTGACTGCAACCCGCAATTACTACATAGATCCAAA
The DNA here is from genome assembly GCA_013530545.1 of Acinetobacter lwoffii. Taxonomy (GTDB): domain Bacteria; phylum Pseudomonadota; class Gammaproteobacteria; order Pseudomonadales; family Moraxellaceae; genus Acinetobacter; species Acinetobacter lwoffii_G. The sequence goes on along the minus strand of SPVA01000041.1, from coordinate 1,253 downwards.
ACTTTGGGGTGAAGTGAGCCACACTTTCAACCGGCTTGAAATAATACAGGCTGCTCAGGTACAGCACAGCAAATGGCAAGCCAAAAATAAAGCGTGCCAGGGTGACTCCCCACACATCCACCGTGGTACTAAGCTGTTTTTGAAAGGCGTTACGCCAAGCCTGCATAAATGCAGCCATTAAAGTGAAGAAAATCCAGCTGAATGCCATCTACTGATCGCTATTACCTCAAAAGTAAATTAATTCTATGCCTTAGTAAAAGCGCTGACTAATTAAAAATAGGATACTCGCCGATAGCGGAAAGTTTGGATTACTTTCTAAATTCACTCACTAATTTGGCAAGTTGCTCCATTCCATCAAAGGTGGTTGGAATCTTGTCATCAGATGAAACTAGCGGTGAAAAGATAATATTTTCAAATTTCTCAAAGCCTGCTGCATTTTTCTTATGCAGTTTTTCTGAATCTTCAGCATAGTTATGGATGAACTGACACAGTGCCATGCGAAGTTCTAGCTGCATCATTTGAGATTGGACTGCTCTTTTGTCTTGTAAAGAAATTTTTAAAAGATATAACGTAATTAAAATTAAAGTAATGAAGGGAATAGAAATAAACCACATACCAGTAGGTAGCTTTCCATCAAAATAGAAAAATGCTCCAATTAATGCACCTAATTCCACAAAAGGTATAGAAAACATTGTTGCTGCAACAAAGCTATAAGTACCTTTTGCATTATCTAACTCTATTTTTTTCTGATCATAAAGCTCTTTAAAACCTTTATTGAGCAAAACGAAATCATAAGTTTGTTTATTTTTTTCAAGACGCTTTTCTAATTCTGATACTTCACTTTTTTTAGATTCAAATGTACTAGTCCAAGCATCAATTTTTTCTATATTTCTGTGATTAGACTCTAAATATTCAATATATTTTGAAAAATAATCAGGTGTTAAAGTTTCAATTATTTTTTGAAAATTTGGATTAGAATAAACTTTACTTAACAGTTTAAATGGCAATTTATCTATAAAAGAAAAAATATAATTTACTTCAGGACTGAATTTATTTGCATTATTTTCAATAAAATCAAAAAAGGATTTTTGAAAAGAGTATCTATAATCTTTCCTAAACATTACTTCTTTATAATAGACCTCTTGCGAAAGTAAAAACCACCTCAATATAAATTTCATGAGATATCAGAAATTAAATCGTTTTTCAGATTCTGAATTCAAACGCTTGGTTGGCGTACCTCGACATGTTTTTAC
>SPVA01000082.1 GCA_013530545.1 Acinetobacter lwoffii | reverse complement strand
AAATTTGTGATTGTCGCATACGGAAACCTTCTTTTTGTTTCTCCGAGGTTTTGTCAATACAGTACACACAAGAGACACCATGTTCATAACTTGGGAGGGCAACTTCTTCTGGAAGTAAAGGCCAGCCACACGCATGACACTTGGTGTTTTGGCCTTCTTCAACACCGTGCGTTACGGCAGTACGACCATCAAACACGAAGCATTCACCTTCCCACATGCTTTCTTCAGCCGGGGTTTCTTCCAGGTATTTCAAAATACCGCCTTTCAGGTGATAAACTTCAGTGAAGCCTTCTTGAAGAAGTAAAGAGGTTGATTTTTCACAACGAATACCACCTGTACAGAACATCGCAATCTTCTTGTCTTTGTGCTGTTCCAGATTATTTTTCACGTATTCAGGGAATTCGCGGAAGCTTTCAGTTTTCGGGTCAATTGCGCCTTTGAAAGTGCCGGCTTTGTATTCGTAATCGTTACGTGTATCGACCAGAATCACGTCATCACGTGCAATCAGTTCGTTCCATTCTTTTGGATCAAGATAGTGACCGACTAAATCACGCGGTTTTACTTCCACGCCTAAAGTCACGATTTCTTTTTTTAATTTAATTTTCATCTTACGGAATGGCTTTTCAGAACTGTCAGATTCTTTGTATTCCATTTCGTTAAAACCTTCATTTAGAAGGAACTGATGAATTTGATCAATCGATGCACGGTCGCCTGCAACCGTACCGTTAATGCCTTCACTTGCCACAATTAGAGTACCGCAAAGGTTGATGGATTTTACCAGGTCCAAAAGACGTTGCTGAAGATCGGCAGGATCTTGAACTTCTTTGAATTGATAAAGTGCGGCAACAACCCAACCAGTCGTCGCCAGTAGCGTTCATGGAATACTCCAACGTAGCATGATAATTTGAAAGGCGCATATTTTAGCTTGATTCGAGTGAATAAGCGAGTAAAACGCAAGTCTTTTAACAGGCTTCAATTCATGGGGGAGAGCGTGTATAGTCATGCCCGGCCCAAGATTTTGTGCAGTGATGCAGATACTGAAAATTGCAGTATCTTTGGAGTATGTTTTGAGTTCAGATCGTCGTATTGCGTCTTTAACCCCATGTGCAGGGCGTTGCTCGACCGTATTTGGTGATGCGGTATGTCGTGGTTGCCGCCGTTTTAATCATGAAGTGATCCACTGGAATACGTATAGTGCTGAGCAGCATCGAGCTGTGTGGCAACGACTGGATGCGCAGCTGGATCAGATTCTGGTGCCGCTATTGCCGCATGCTGATCTTGTCAAAGTGCAGGCCTTTGTGCTGTCGAAACGGGTGCGCCTGCGTGATGATGCTTCCAAAGGGCGCAAGCTGTATCATGCTTTAAAGCTCTGTGAAAAAAATCGGCATTTTACCGACGATAGTGGTTTGGGCATTCATTATAAGCAGGTGCGTCCCTTGTGGGATGAGTTTGAGCGCCGTATCTTGGCTTTGGCTACCGCCAGTTATGATCTGGCTTTTCTGCGGGCAGATGGCATCAGTCAGCATCTGATTCATATACAAGAGGAGGACTAAGTCCTCTTTTTTATGCAGAAAAATAATAACAGCTGAGGGAAGGGCGTGAATATTAGTGAATATTTTTTATATTGTCTGGCTGTTGTGGTGATGATCGCTACACCTGGCCCAGTGATGTTGCTGGTGGCCAGCGCAGGATTAAAAGGTGGTTATGCGGCGGCCTTGAGAACCATTTTCGGCACTAATTTCGCCTCTCTGGTTTTGATTGCCTTATCGGTATTGAGTCTAAAAGGTTTACTGGTTATCAATGCGCAATGGCTGGATGCGATCAAGTTGCTGGGCTGTCTATATATTACCTATCTGGGCTGGCAGATTTTCCGTGAAGTTATTTTTAAGCAGCAGGATCAAGCTCAGGAGAATCTAGTTTCTGTGCGTGGCGGTTTTCGACAAGGTTTTCTGGTTGGGATTTCTAATCCGAAGGACATTATTTTCTTTGCGGCTTTTTTCCCGCAGTTTATCGAGATTACCCCTGATCTTGATTTAAGTTTAAGCATTTTGACTTTGAGCTGGATCATTCTGGACTTTCTGACGTTGTCTGTGGTGTATTTGGGTTTCAACCACTTATCCCATTCTCGACTCTATCCACATTTGCTGGCATTGTGCGGCATGATTCTGCTCATGATTGCAGGGTACGGAATTTATCAAATCCTGATTTAAAAATGTACAGCATACTTGGACTGTTCCTGCCTGGCATATCCTGCAAAAATCATGCTAAGGTGAAATCAAATAAAAATTGAACAGATTAGCATGTCCAGAACAGTACCATCGCCAGATCGTCCATTTTCCCCGCTGTTATTTATTCAACCTGCTGTGATTCAAATTCTTCAAATCATTGGGCTGGCGCTGATCGCTGTCAGTATCGTGTATCTGCTGGCAGCAAACTGGTGGATGTTGCCCAAATTTGTCCAGCTGTTTATTCCTCAAATTTTATTGCTGGGTTCAGCATTGCTGAGTGTGCGTTTCACTGCGCGGGAAAAGTTAAGACAAAGTCTGGATACTGTATCGGGTCTAATGCTGGGCTTAAGTCTGGCCGTGATTGGACAGATTTATCAGACTGGTGCTGACAGTTATCAGTTATTTCTGCTTTGGGCTTTGCTGTTGCTGCCTTGGCTGTATCGGCCGAATATTGGGATCTTTGCATTATTTTGTGTGGTCAGCCAGTTAGCACTCTATTTTTATTTTAAACAAAGCTTTTGGCTGGTGCGTGCTGAAACTCTTTATCTGCTCGGTCTGAATCTGTTGACCGGGCTAAGTATGATCTATGCCTTACGTTATTATCCGGTTTTGCGCTATCTGTTTATCGCTGTCGTGGTGCTTATTTCAGTAGTAAGTATGTTCCGGTTTATCGACTCGGATTCGATCTCGTATTTGGCTTCGGTGCTGGTTCTGCCGATTTTATTCAGTGCTTATTTCTATACCCGAAAGCAACAGCTTGAAACCAGTTTGCTTGTTGCAGGACTGGCTCTGAGTTTTAGTATTTTCATTTTTGATCTCACTAAACAATATTTACAGGATTCTGCCGCTGGCTTATTGGTATTAGCTTTGCTGATATTCAGCTGGTTTGCATCTATTACAGGTCTGCTGATCAAGCTATTGCCCAAGAGCCGGTTTTCGGTCATTCCACTGGCTCTGGGCGCATGGATTGCTGGTGTGATACTGGCCATGCTGTTGCTGACTTATTGGGAAAGTTTTTCGATTCTGATGGGAATCATTTTTATCGCGGTCGCCTGGTGGTTGATTCGTAGTAAACCCTCAGTTTTTCTGCGGCAATTGGCTTATTGTTTGTGGGTGTGCGGTCAGGCCGCGGTATTGATTCATACCGAATTACTCACAGAGAGCCTATTGCTGATTTGGCTGATACAAGTCGGCATTACGCTGTTGACTATCATGAGTCGTACGCATTGGCTGGTGGTGCTGTTGCAGTTGTTACTTGCACATATACTGGGAATTGCAGTTCTGGTCGAGCAACATGCATTTTTTCAGGATCAGCGCTTGCTGACGTGGATCATGCTGCTGAATTACAGCATTCTGACTGTGACTTTGATTACTGCGAGACATTGGCTCGCTTCACCTTATGCCAAAAGCGTGAATTTATGGATGATCGGTATTTTAGCGGCAATAGCCATTTTTCAATGCCTGCTGCAATTTGGTGTGGCTCAGCAATTGCAGCCACACGGTATAGATGAAGCGATTATTTTCTATATTTTGCCAGCGCTCTGGCTATTGAGTTTTGTTGGGATTCATCTCAAGCAGTTTTCAGAGATTCAACTCTGGCTGATTCCTGCCGCGGGAATTCTGCTGATTGCATTGGGTTACTTTGAAATTTTTATCATTCTGGTATTTATGGCTTGGGCTGTGGTGAATCAACAACGATTGATGCATGCTTTGAGCATTTTGCTGCTGATCTTCTGGTTATGGCTGCTGTATTACAATCTAGGGCTGAGTTTTTTATTTAAAAGTGTCAGTATTTTTGCTTCAGGTGTGCTGGTGTTGCTCTTGGCTTATGTGTTGAGTTCACCGAAGTTTCAGTTGAAAGCAGGAGTAGCCTCATGATAAAAAAGTTTATAGCGCTGCACCTGAGTATTTTTAGCATTGCCTTATTTGTGGGTTTAATCATCCAGCGTGAATGGCATTTAAGAAATAGTCAGAGTATTTTTGTTAAGTTGGCGCCCGTCGATCCGCGTTCGATTTTGCAGGGCGATTATATGGCGCTGAACTATCAGTTGCATTTTGCTGGTCTGGATGCTGATGAAACTGCCCTGAATCAAACAGGTTCGGATATCACTATTCAGGATTTTAAAGATCGGTCTCAGATCGTGAGCTATGTACGCTTGGATGCACAACGACGAGTGATACGAAGCAGTTTTGATCCGCGTCTGTTACAAGTTCATCCGGCATCTTCCGCAAAACTGCTGTTAAAGAATCCACGCAATAGTTTTGAAGCTTTATATCCGGCGGCCAATAGTTTTTTCTTCGCCGAAGGCCTAGAGCCGTGTTATCGCAATGCCAAATTTGCCGAACTTAAGCTTAAGGAAAATGGAAAGGCTTTACTGGTTAATCTTGTTGACTCCCATTTAAAGCCCCTAAATTGTGAAAGTTCTAAAAGCTGGCGGCAGGGCAATTAATTATATTTAGTCATTCTGGCCATAAAAAAGCCCGCGAGGTGCGAGCTTTGGGAATCTGGTCGCATCGACTTAAGCGACTTGTACCGGAATACAGTTGGCAGTATGGCTGACGGTATTGTTTGGATTTGCATAGACCAAGCGTGGCTGATGTGCATTTGCTTCAGCTTCAGTGAAATCACCAAAAGTTGCAATAATGATGATATCGCCTACATCGGCTTGATGTGCAGCGCCACCATTGACTGAAATGATGCCTGAATTATCTTCGCCACGAATGGCATAAGTTGCAAAACGTTTACCATTGGTCACGTTCCACACATGAATTTCTTCGTATTCGCGAATGCCAGCTAAATCCATCAAAACGCCATCAATTGCACATGAACCTTCATAGTGTAGTTCTGCATGTGTAACGTGAGCGCGGTGAATTTTGCATTTTAATAAACGAGATAGCATGGCTAGCGTCCCCTG
>SPVA01000081.1 GCA_013530545.1 Acinetobacter lwoffii | reverse complement strand
TGGTCATCGGCGCAACCGTACTACTCAGTATTTTCTTGATCTTGTCGGGTAAGAATAAATCTGAAACATCAGATGAACATGCAGAGGAAGAAGGCGCAGAGGAACATGGAAGTGAAGAAGGCAAAGAGGAACATGGCGGTGAAACCGAAGAGCATGCAGAAGGCGTGAGCCTGACGGCCAAGCAACTGGTTGAACAAGGCATACAGTTATCAGCAGTCGATCAAGGTCCGGTGGTTAAATTAAGTTCTTATCCAGCAAAACTTAACGTGAATACCGACCAGCAAGCGCATGTCTCTCCGAGTTTTAGTGGTCATGTCGAAAATGTCTATGTAGAACTCGGCCAAAAAGTTCAGAAAGGACAGTCTTTGGCCACGTTGCTTGTTCCTGATTTAGTCGATCAGCAGGCCAATCTAAAAATTGAACAAACCAACCTTGAACTGGCGAAACAGGACTTCGAGCGTGAGCGTCAGCTGTGGTCACAGGGTATTTCAGCAAAACAGGACTATCAACGTGCTTACAACAGCTATAAACGGGCGCAAATTCAGGTCCAATCGGCCCAATCACGTTTAAGTGCGTTTGGTGCTGTGAATACCAGTAACGGGCGCTATATTTTGAAAGCCCCCATTTCCGGCGTGATCAGTAAAAAGGATTTGGTGCTCGGAGAAAATGTTCAGTTAGCCGATCAGCTCTTTACTATAGACCGGTTAGATCAGCTCTGGCTTGAGTTTATTGTTCCAAATTCTGAAATTATGGGTTTAGCCCCGAATCAAAAGATCGAATTTAAATCCTTGCAAACTGAAAAGGTCTATCAGGCAGTTATCCAGACTTTAAATACTGAAGCGGATACTCAAACGGGTCGTCTTCAGGTTCGAGCAAAAGTTGAATCGAATGCAACCGAATTACGTCCAAACTTGATGGTAAACGTACTGCTGCAACAAAAGAGTGAAAGTACCGCATTACGGGTGCTTAAGTCAGCAGTTCAGAATATCGATGGAAAGGATGTGGTTTTTGTCGCCACTCAACATGGACAGAAAGTTGAATTCAGTCCGCAGCCGGTGAAATTAGGTCAGTCATCTGGGGAGAGCCAGTGGATTGAAGTGGTAAATGGGCTTAATCAGGGACAAAAATATGCCGCTCAAGGTAGTTTCTTACTGAAATCTGAAATGGAAAAAGGAGAGGCTTCACATGGGCACTGAAAATTCTCAAATATCTAATAATGAGTCAATAAAGCCTGAAGGACTGTTTGATCGACTGATCCAGTTTTCAATTCATAATGCCATCTGGGTCATGCTGTTTATTGTGGCCTGGATTGGCGTAGGCATTTACAGCTATCAAAAGCTGCCGATTGATGCCGTGCCTGATATCACCAATACACAAGTACAGATCAACACTTCTGCCAATGGCTTTACTGCTTTGGAAATGGAACAGCGGATTACCTATCCAATTGAGAATGCCATGTCAGGCATGCCGAAAATCAAGTGACCATCATTTTTGAAGATGGCACGGATATTTACTGGGCCAGACAGCTTATCAACCAGCGCTTGCAAGAAGCAATGGGAGAAATGCCTGAAGATGTGCAACCTAACATGTCGCCTATTTCGACAGGTTTAGGTGAAATCTATCAATGGGTGATTAAAGCCGAACCAAATGCTAAAAAGCCGGATGGAACCCCTTATTCGGCGATGGATTTACGTGAAATTCAGGACTGGATTGTGAGGCCGCAATTACAGCGCGTGAAAGGTGTTGCGGAAATCAATAGTATTGGTGGATTTAACAAGACCTATGTGGTTGCCCCTGACCTGAACCGATTGCAGCAATTGCAAATTCCTTTGACTGATTTACAGACCGCCTTAACAGAAAATAATGAAAACCGTGGTGCTGGCTATATTGAGAAAAATGGACAACAGCTAACGGTTCGTGTTCCCGGCACTTTAAACACGATTGAAGATATTCAGAACATCAGTATTGCCAATAAAAACGGCTATCCGATTCGGGTGGCAGATGTTGCCAAGGTATCTATTGGTCATGACTTGAGAACAGGGGCTGCAACCTATAATGGTGAAGAAACTGTATTGGGTATTGCCATGATGATGATGGGAGAAAATAGCCGTACCGTTGCCCAAGCCATTGATGAAAAGGTGCAATCGATCCAGCAATCGCTACCAAAAGGTGTGGTGATTGAGACTGTGTATGACCGTACACATTTGGTTGATCGGGCGATCAAAACCGTTCAGAAAAATTTGATTGAGGGTGCAATCCTCGTCATTGTTATTTTATTTCTCTTTCTAGGTAATTTCCGTGCTGCGCTGATCACGGCTTGCGTTATTCCACTGTCAATGCTGTTTACCTTGACGGGAATGGCAGAGCAGAAGATTAGTGCAAATCTGATGAGTTTAGGGGCACTGGACTTCGGTATTATTATTGATGGTGCAGTGGTTATTGTAGAAAACTGTATCCGTCGGCTAGCAGAAGCTCAGAAGCTGAAAGGTGGTTTACTTAGCCGTTCTGAAAGATTTAAAGAAGTCTTCTTGGCTGCAAAACAGGCGCGTCGTCCTCTCATCTTTGGACAGTTAATTATTTTGGTGGTTTATCTACCTATCTTTACCCTGACGGGTGTAGAAGCCAAACTTTTCCATCCTATGGCAATGACGGTTGTACTGGCTTTAATTGGGGCCATGATTTTATCTGTCACTTTTGTGCCAGCCGCAGTTGCCCTATTTGTCACTGGAGAAGTCAAGGAAACCGAAAGTCGCTGGATGCATTGGCTTAAAACCAAATATGAATTGCTTTTAGATAAAGCCTATGAGCTTCGTTTATTTGTGACTATTGTGGCTGCCTGTATTTTAGTGCTTACGGGTGTGCTAGCCACTCAAACAGGTAGCGAGTTTGCACCTCAACTGGGTGAAGGTGATTTTGCTGTTCAGCAAATGCGTTCCCCAAGTACAGGGTTAGAACAGTCACTGAGAATGCAGGAAAATACTGAAAAGTTACTGTTGAAAGAATTTCCTGAAATTAAAGCAATCTTTGCCCGTACCGGTACAGCAGAAGTGGCCACAGATGTCATGCCACCCAACATTTCAGATGGCGTGGTACTGTTAAAACCTCATGATGAATGGCCTGATCCAAAACAAACGATTGATGAGCTTCGCCAAAGAATGATTACTTTCTTAGCGACATTGCCGGGAAATAACAGTGAGTTCTCGCAACCCATTGAACTGCGTTTTAACGAGTTAATTTCAGGGGTGCGAAGTGATGTGGGTGTCAAATTATTTGGCGATGATATGGAAATTCTGAATCGTGAAGCGAATAAGATTTCTCAGAAAATTAAATCAATTTCAGGCGCGACAGCCGTTAATGTAGAGCAAACCAGCGGCTTACCCTTGTTGAATGTAGAAGTTGATAAGTCCAGAGCCGCACAATACGGCTTGTCGGTAAGAGCAATTCAGGATCTGGTAGCTACAAGTGTCGGTGGCCAGAATGTTGGAACAATTTTACAGGGAGACAAGCGTTTTGATTTTGTGATTCGTCTAGATGACTCGCAACGTAGTCCTGAACAGTTAGCAGTACTCCCTATTCAATTGCCGAATGGAGGTTTAGTTCAACTGCAAGATGTTGCACGCGTTGAAAATATCCTGGGTATTAATCAGGTCAGCCGTGAAAATGGTAAACGTCGAGTGGTTATTACTGCAAATGTAGAAGGACGTGATTTAGGCTCATTCGTAACAGAGCTTCAGAGCACGTTATCCAAACAGGAATTACCAAGCGGTTATTGGATAGATTATGGCGGTCAATTTCAAAATCTGATGTCTGCAAAAGCGCGTATGCAATTGGTGGTTCCGCTCGCATTGTTGACGATCTTTATTTTATTGATGGCTGTATTCCATAATATCAAAGAAAGCTTACTGGTCTTTAGTGGTGTACCGTTTGCCTTATGTGGAGGCTTAATCGCGTTGTGGTTGCGTGACATTCCATTATCCATGTCAGCAGGGGTTGGCTTCATTGCACTATCGGGGGTGGCTGTACTGAATGGCTTAGTCATGCTCACCTTTATCAAAGAGTTGCGACAGCAATATGACCTTTATTATGCAACGTGGCAGGGTGCAATTTTGCGTCTTAGACCTGTGCTGATGACCGCTTGTGTTGCTTCCCTTGGGTTTGTTCCGATGGCTTTGGCAACCGGGACTGGGGCAGAAGTACAGAGACCTTTAGCAACAGTGGTTATTGGAGGAATTATCTCCTCTACCCTGCTTACATTGGTTTTATTGCCCGTACTGTACCGGTGGATGAATGAAAAGAAAGCTTCTTAATCCATTAGATTAAGCAACTTTTAGCAGAGATATTGGGTCTGTCTCAAATATCTCTGCTAATCATGGATTAAATAAGGAAAATTTTATGTCAGAACATCATGATCATAGCCATGCGGTTGTTACTGAAGGAAATAGTAAGAAATTAATGTTTGCTTTGGGTTTAACGACTACTTTCTTAATAGTAGAAGTTGTCGCTGCTTTTATTACCCAAAGTTTAGCATTACTGTCTGATGCCGCTCACATGTTTACTGATGTAGCCGCATTAGCTATTGCTCTTGCTGCTATCAAAATTGGTAAAAAAGCCGCAGATGATAAAAGAACTTTTGGCTATCAGCGATTCGAAATTTTAGCGGCTCTGTTTAATGCAGTGATGCTTTTTGTGGTAGCAATATATATTGTATATGAAGCTTATCAACGTTTTACGAACCCTGCTGAAATTCAAAGTGTTGAAATGATGATTGTCGCGGTCATTGGTTTGGTCGTAAATTTGATTTCAATGAAAATCCTTTCTGCTAGTGCTGAAGGAAGTCTAAATATAAAAGGTGCATATTTAGAAGTTCTTAGTGATGCTCTAGGATCGATAGGCGTGATTATCGGAGGAATAGTTATTTATTTTACCCAGTGGATGTGGGTTGATACCGTAATCGCTGTGTTAATTGGCTTCTGGGTCTTACCTCGAACTTGGATTTTATTAAAACAAAGTATTAATATTCTGCTTGAAGGAGTTCCTGATGAGATTGATATTGAGTCGTTAAGAAATGATTTATTGAAGCTAGAGGGCGTTGAAGGGATTCATCAGTTGAAAGTCTGGGCTATATCCTCAAAAAATATTCATTTAACTGCTCATTTGGTTGCTCCGAATAGCAATACAGATCAACTCTATCAAAAGGCCTTAGAAGTTCTAAAACATAATCATAATATTACTGAAATTACGTTACAAATAGAAAGTAAGGAATGTAATACATTGGAACAGCATAAACATTAAAGTGCTGCTCTTTCTACATAATGGACAGATGACTAGGCTGATAAACCTTACCATTTTCCTGTATTACACTTCTATTTATCACACGCACTTTAAACACCATCCTGAGACATTTTAAAATTACAAGAATGTAATTTATGAGTCCTCTGGGTGTTAATTCTTTAAAGTTAGAATATCTAACAAGTATTAAATGAGAGTAAATAAACATGCTATTCAAAAATAAATTTTGTACTAAATTACTGTTAATTAGTGCATTCTTTAGTATCGCAAGTTTTAGTTATGCAGATGGCGGCTTGTTATTTCTTGAAAAGAATTTAAAAGCTTCTAAAGTTGAAAATTCTAAACAAATGATGTGGTTCTAGGATTTTAGACCACGCCTATAAGTGATAATCTACTCCCCAATAAGCATGGGAAATGCTTGTTTTTGGAGTCAACCATGACACGAAGAAAACGTCGTAATCATTC
>SPVA01000073.1 GCA_013530545.1 Acinetobacter lwoffii | reverse complement strand
TCTGATGATTTTGTCGATATTTATAAGCAGTTTTCGCCGCCGCTACAGCTGCAATTGATGGGCGCATTATCTGAAGAATCCCAGCAGACACTCAAAGATCTGGCCATCTATCCGGAAGGTACAGCGGGTGCCATGATGAGCTCACGTTTTGTGACGCTATCACCCGATTTAACCATGGATGAAGCGATACAGGCTTTACGTGTAGTGGCCGCGGGGCAGGAAACCCTGTATCTGATATATATTGTCGATGCAGAAAAACGGCTGATCGGTGTGATTTCCTTAAGGCAGATCATACAGGCCTTACCTGAGCTGAGCATTGCCGAGGTGATGCAACGTGACGTCATTTCTGCTCAGGTAACAGATGATCAGGAAATTGTAGCTCGAGCCTTGGCCTATTATGATTTTATTGCTCTGCCTGTAGTTGATGCACAGCAAAAACTCTTAGGAATTGTTACTTATGACGATGCTATGGACATTGTCGAAGCCGAAACTACGGAAGATATTTTAAAGTCGGGTGCAGTAACGCCGTTGACTGAATTGAGCCTTAAAACTGCCCCGATTTTGACCCTGTATCAGAAGCGGGTCTTTTGGCTGGTTATTCTGGTTTTTGGCAGTCTGCTCTCTGGAATCGGAATTGCACACTTTGAAGAGATCATTGCCGCACATATCGTGCTGGTATTTTTCTTACCGCTTTTGGTGGGGAGTGGCGGGAATGCCGGTTCGCAATCAGCCACCTTGATGGTGCGTGCTTTGGCCACAGGCGATGTCGAGTTCAAGGACTGGTTTAACCTGCTCAGTCGTGAATCGCTGGTGGCGCTATGTTTAGGTGGCACCATGGCGATTGCGGTATCCATTCTGGGTTATATTCGGGGAGATATCATGGTCGCTGTGGTGCTGGCCATCAGTATGCTCGGGATTGTGTTGATGGGCTGCCTGATCGGCATGAGTCTGCCTTTTATTTTAAATAAACTCAAACTTGATCCTGCCAGTGCTTCGGCGCCATTGGTGACTTCCATCTGCGATGCTACCGGTGTGATTCTGTATTTATTTGTGGCTTCCAAATTATTGTTTTAATTCACAGATTGATACATCAGCGTATAAAAAATACTTTATGCTCAAGAAAATCAGCATTATTTCTGGAATAACCTATGCCTGAGTCTGGACAAAAACCAAAACTAAGCCAACAAGAGGTGATACGTCTGGAACGTGATCTGGCCAAGTTTGCCAATATGATGGATTCCGTGGTGCGTATTCCATTTACCAAGCAAGGGGTGGGGGCAGACGCGGCTTTGAGTACGATTCCGGTTGCTGGAGATATTGCCGGTTTTGTACTGACCTGTTATGCCATTCATAAGGCCAAACAGATTGGGGTGCCGAGTGCCAAACTCAATCCAGTGATGAAAATGGCGGCGATCGATGCGGTAGTAGGATTTATTCCGGTGGCAGGCACGGTCTTTGATATTTTTATTCGGCCCAGTCGCAAAGCGCTCGATGTCGTGCACCTGCATATTCGCGAGGAATATCAGATTAATAGCGATCGACATGTGGTGCATCCATTTTTGCATGAAAGTCTGGAACGCAAACAACAGCAATCAGCATTCTGGCGCAATCCCGTGGTGGCCTGGATCTGGATTCATATCCCCGATATTTTAGGTACTTTATTCCTGATTGTATTTGTCTTCGCGATCGGGTGGGGTGCTATGGCGCTGTATCAATGGTTCAGCCAATGATAGGTCAGCTAAAGAATAATTGAATCCAATAAAAAAAGCCTGCAATTGCAGGCTTTTTTTGAATCAAAAATAAAGTTTTACTTAAGCACAATCAAGTTGTTGCAATGCAGCGACACGTTGTTCGATGCTTGGATGCGTCTGGAACAATGCAGCAAGGCTAAAGCCTTCTTCTTTACCCGCAGAAATCGCAAATGCTTTCATTTCTTTCGGCATGGCATCTGGCATTTCAGATTCTGCCTGTAAGCGCAGTAATGCTGAAATCATGGCTTGTTTACCTGCCAGACGTGCACCTGCTTCATCAGCACGGTATTCACGGTGACGAGAGAACCACATCACAATCGACGATGCCAAGATACCGAACACGATATCCAGCACAATAGTAATCACGAAATAGGCAATACCCGGGGCTTCACCTTCTTCACGACCAAAGACATTGCGGTCAATAAAATCACCTGCGACACGTGCGAAGAACATCACGAAGGCGTTCACAACACCTTGGATTAGTGCCAGAGTGACCATGTCACCATTGGCGACATGACCAATCTCATGCGCTAATACTGCACGAAGTTCGTCTTTGTTCATACGCTCAAGCAAGCCAGTTGATACCGCAACGAGAGCATCATTTTTGTTCCAGCCGGTGGCAAAGGCATTCGACTGGTAAGAGGGGAAAATACCCACTTCCGGCATTTTAATGCCTGCACGCTGAGAAAGTTGTGCAACTTCTTGGAGCAACCAGGCTTCAGCTTGGTTACGAGGTGCATTCGGGTCAATCAGTTCAGTACCCGTGGTCTTTTTCGCCATCCATTTAGACATGAACAGGGAAATCATTGAGCCGACCATACCGAACACAAAACAGATGACCAACAGGTTGCCTAGATTCAAGCCACCTGCGCCATGGTAACTACCGACACCGAAGAGTGACAAGATAATGCCAGCTACAACCAGTACCGCGAGGTTGGTTAGCAAGAACAAACCAATCCGCATCATTGAGAAATCCTCTTATTACAGAAAAATAATCTGATTATTAAATGTAAATCATTGAAATCAATATGCGGTGAAATCGAGAAGAATTCAAGGAAAAAATAGCATTTGGCTACAAAAAACACAGGATATTTTTTGTGCAAATTGAAACATAGGTCTTTAAAAACAAAGCTGTTTAGGAGTTATTCACTTAAATATATTTTTGCAGATGCTGACGCATTCGCGGTGGCATATGAGCCTGCCGGTGCATCGGTGAAACTGCCATCCGCTTGAGCAATGATCTGACGCTGGTATTTTGCAGCCTGAATATTGGAAGCTGTGGTGGTTTCAGTCGAATAATTGTCAGAACTGGCAATCACACGACCATTATCAGAAGATGCTGTATAGACAGAACTAGTATTGCCAATTCCCTGAGCATATAAGTTCTGATAACGGCTGCTGACACGACGGACATAGTCCTGAGTTTCACGAAACGGTGGCACGCCCTTATATTTTGCAACATTACCTTCACCGGCATTATAGCCGGCCAGTGCCAAGGTAGTATTGCCATTAAAACGTTTCAATAACCAGGCCAGATATTTGGCACCTGCCATAATATTCTGCTGCGGGTCATAAGCATTGCTGACATTAAAACGACGGGCAGTCGCGGGCATGAGTTGCATTAAGCCCTGTGCACCGACTGGAGAACGTGCCTGCACATTAAAACCGGATTCGGTATGCATCACGGCTTTAATCAAGCCTTCAGATACACCATAGGTTTGTGCTGCCTGACGGATAATCGAGTCATAGGCATTTTTATTTTTACTATAACTTGGCAATACCGAAGCTTCACTTGAACCCCAGTTGCTATAACTGTGAATATTGCTGTCGGGATAATAAGTTTTCTTTTCTACCTGTAGATGGTTATAGCGACTTTTCTTATTGGTCAATAAAGTACTGCCATTACTGTCACGTAATTGATAGATCGTTTGACCGGCATAAGCAAAATGACAACAGCTTGCCAATAGCAAACCACTGATCCCATAACGCCCCAAAACATACACATTTATTTTCATTGTTTATATTAAGTAAACACAAGCGAGAAAAATTCAATAAAGAGTTTAACAAAAAATTACGGAATGAAAAGACTTGTGCGCTGCATTTATAAACGAGTTTGTAAATGCAAGTCATTTTTTACATTTTAGCAGTAGAAAAAAAAATATGATTTAATTTAAAACCTTAGGCTTGACAGGTTTAACTAATTGATTTTTATAAATAATTAAATTGATCAAAAAATGATCAATTTAAAGAAAAGCCTTATCTTTTGAGCCGGACAAGTTGTCAAGTCTGTTTCAATCCACAAAGTTATCCACAGCTTTTGTGGACAACTGTGGAAAAGTCCAAAAGATAAGCATCTTGACTAAAAAATGAACGCAATCGTTCAATATATCAATCTAGAGCCTGTCATCAATTAGCTTGAGAAAATCTAACCTGTCCTCATTATTTTTTCATGACTAAACGCTATGCATTAAGAGATGATCAGTGGGAGCAGATTAAGGATCTGTTACCTGGACGAGCGAGTACTGTTGGAGTAACTGCCAAAGATAACAGGCTATTTGTTGAAGCAGTATTGTATCGGTATCGTTCAGGTATTCCATGGCGAGACTTACCCGAACGCTTTGGGGATTTTAGAGTTGTGCACACTCGCTTTAGCCGTTGGGCTAAAGCAGGCGTATGGCAGAAAGTTTTTGAAGTGCTATCACATGAAAGTGATAATGAATATGCCATGCTAGACTCAACCATTGTGCGTGCTCATCAACACAGCGCCGGAAAAAAAAGAACAGGCAATCGGACGCAGTAAAGGTGGTTTAAGTACCAAAATTCATGCCCGTACTGATGCTTTAGGCAACCCAACAGGATTTTATCTCACTGCCGGGCAGACTCATGACTTAAATGGTGCTGATGTGCTGCTGGACTTATCGTTAAGTCAGACTTGGCTCATGGATAAAGCCTATAATTCTAAGGATCGGGTGATTGATCCAATCCATAAGATCAAGGGTCAGATCGTGATGCCATCCAAAAGTAACGCGATTGATCAGCGTGATTATGACCAACATCTTTATAAAGCAAGACATCTGATCGAGAACTTCTTCGCCAAGCTCAAGCAGTATCGAGGTATTGCTACGCGCTATGATAAATTGGCTCAAAACTTCCTGTCAGCAATCTACCTTGCTTCAATCATGATATGGCTTAATTGATGACACGCCCTAAATAAAACATGAAAATGAAACTAATAAGACATTTTCATGAAAATAAATTCTTTTGATGCGATAGCGGTCTGAATCGGCTAAAATTGCGCGGTATTTTTTTTATGGGTTAATCTCGTCTATGTACTCGCCAGTTGAGTCCGAACAAGGATTTAATTTCAAACCTGAACTGCCAACAAGCTCAGCCTACTACCGTTTGTTGAAGAAGCTTCGCCGCCAGGTCGGACATGCCATTCGTGACTTCAAGATGATTGAAGAAGGCGATAAGGTCATGGTGTGTATTTCTGGTGGTAAAGACAGTTATACCCTGTTGGATATCCTGCTACAGTTCAAGCGCATCGCACCGATCAATTTCGATGTAGTGGCTGTGAATCTGGACCAGAAACAGCCAGGCTTCCCGGAAGATGTATTACCGCGTTATTTAGAAGAAAATAACATTCCGTATTACATTTTGGAAAAAGACACCTACAGCATCACCAAAAAGTTGACGCCTGAAGGTAAAACCTACTGTGCAGTCTGTTCGCGTTTGCGTCGTGGTTCTTTATACGGTTTTGCGCAGGAAATTGGTGCGACCAAGGTTGCCTTAGGCCATCATCGTGATGATATCCTGGCGACTTTCTTCCTGAACCTGTTCCATGGCGGCAGCTTGAAAGCTATGCCACCAAAACTGTTGTCTTCAGACAAAAAGAACATTCTGATTCGTCCACTGGCCTATGTGGAAGAAAAAGACATCATTAAATATGCAGAAATGCGTCAATTTCCAATTATTCCATGTAATTTATGTGGCTCTCAGGACAACCTGCAGCGCGCAATTATCAATGACATGTTACGTGATTGGGATAAAGCACATCCAAAACGTCTGCACAGCATTTTTGGCGCATTGCAAAATGTTTCGCCATCACAGTTAGTCGATCGTGAATTATTTGATTTTGAAGTTCTGGATAGCCAGCGTGAATTCGACTTCAAAGGTGGTGATTCAACTGAAGAAGCGGTGGAAGGCGAGAACCGCCGGATCAATATGGTTAATCTGGGCTTTGCTGCAGACTAATTTTAGAACGTGTAGACATCAGCCCGCGGGTTGATGTCTGCTTATAAACATAAATAAAAATAGAACTACAAAAATTGAACGGCGCGTACAAAATTCGTTAGCCTTTGCGCTAATGATCATGATATAACAAAGCACAAGCATAATAGCTTCAACATGATGTCGTCTGGATAGTCGACACAAATGAACAAATAATTTGAGGAAAGATCATGCCTGCTTTTTTAACTGATGATTGGTTTTCAACTGTAGAAACTCTAACTGCGCAAGCTGGCGATTTGAATTTGCCACCAGCTTTGGCGAACCTTGCGATTAATTTGGTTGTAGCGGACACTACAGGTAATACTGAACTATCTTTAGATGGTGGGGCAATCAAGAAAGGTTTGTCTTCAAATGCCAAAACCACGCTGAATATGGATGGCGAAACTCTACGTAAAGTTTTCCTGGAATTTGATATGGCTGCTGCGATGCAGGCCTTCATGACCGGCAAAATCAAAGTACAGGGTGATATGTCACAATTGATGGCACTTCAAACTGCAAAGCCAAGTCAGGAACAAAAAGATTTGTTCAAGAAAGTGCTTGAAAATACTACGGCTTAATTCTGCTAAGACATTAGCCTGAATAAAGACGAAAAAAGCTTACCCTGAGGTAAGCTTTTTTTATGTCATTTTGATTAATGCTAAGGTTTTAGCTTAGATATTCACCAATTGTGGTGTGGTCTTGATATGTTCCAAATAAGCACGAATGCGGGTCACATATTGTACCGCTTGACGGTAGCGACCATTATTGGCTTTATTCTGATCCAGATAGGCATATAAGTTCACCCAGTTATTCGGGTTCTTGCCTTGCGACTGAATGCGCTTTTGCAACTGATTCACTGCACCTGGGCCCATATTATAAGCTACCAGTGCAAACCAGTTCCGATCTGGAAAAGGAATATGATCATAGCGACTAAGCATTTGATCATAATACTTGGCACCACCCTGAATGCTTTGAGCAGGATCGGTACGGTTACTCACGCCCATGGCTTTTGCTGTACTGTTGGTCAGCATCATCAAACCACGCACACCCGTCGGAGAAACTGAATTCGGTTTCAGATAAGATTCCTGATAACCAATGGCCGCCAGTAAATGCCAATCCAGGTCATACTGCTGCGCTGTCTGTTTAAAACTCGCTTCATAGATCGGCAGACGGTTGTTCAAATCACGTTGAATGGTGGTCCAAGATTCCTCTTTCACGACATTCTGATTATAAAATGAAGCAAGCTGCTTGATGGCACCACTTTGTTTGCCTTTGCAGACAAAAGCACTGGCCGTCTGGCTCAAAGGATCTGTAGCAGATTTAAACACCAGATTTAAATTGGTATTCAAGCCATTACTCGACAGAATCGATTCATCGCCACAAGTGGCTGAGAATGACGTCAAACGCTTATTTTCAATGGTGCGTATATCGGTAGTCGTCATAGCCAGATTGGCTTTACCCTGAGCAACCCATTGTAGGGCAGTCTGATTATCAGGAACGATTTTAAAATCGAGCTTTACATTCAGATTGTTGGCATAGTTACGAACCAGATCATAACCGAAGCCATGTAGATGTTGTCCATCCTGGAATACGGTAGTCGGATTTTCAACCGCAACCACGGTCAACTTATTGCTATTGACCACATGATCAAACTGAAGTGTGGTCTTACTTGCATTGATACTGTGTAGGGGAATAAATGCAGTGCTCAGTACAAGTGCTTTCAAAGGGAGAGAAGAAATTACAGATCTTAGGCAAAGCCTCGACCCAGTGGATGAACTACTGTGCATGTTGTCTCCGCTACAAGTAATTTATGCCCTAAAAATCACAGCCAACAAAGCCAGAAATTTTAACAGTTTGATAAATTCAATAAGGGTTGGGCAGTCATGACGTCATTCAAAATGACAAGAGATTTAAAGATAATTATGTAGAAAAACTACATAGATTAAAAAGTAAGCATTTCCGGAAGTTGCTGGCATATTAATGATCTAAAAAACGATTGTCAAATTTTGTACACAAATTATTTTTAAAATAATTTTAAGATACTGAAATATAAAGTTAATTTTTTTGGAATTTTGCCATTGTGTTAAAATGGTAAATAAAATAAGCTGTTTGTAAGTTAAAACACTGAAAATATGATCAGCAAGACGTATGAAATCCAACTTAATCACCCGTGCTGGACACGATAAATTGGTGGCAGAACTTAAGAATCTCTGGCATGAAGAGCGTCCTGAAATTACCAAAAAAGTGAACTGGGCAGCCAGTCTCGGCGACCGTTCTGAAAACGCAGACTACCAATATAACAAGCAAATTTTGCGTAAAATTGATCGACGGGTCAGGTATCTCGGCAAGCGCCTCGAAGAACTGAAAATCATCGATTTTTCCCCGGAGCAGGAGGGTAAGGTTTATTTTGGTGCTTGGGTAGAAATTGAAAACGAAGAAGGCGAACAAAAAACTTTACGCATTGTTGGTGTAGATGAAATTTATGATCATCATCCGCAACATATTTCGATCAGTTCACCGATGGCACGCGCGTTATTAGGCAAGCAGGTCGATGATGAGGCCGAGGTATTGACCCCCTCCGGCAAGAAACTTTGGTTCATCAACTCAATTCGTTATGAAAAGCCAGAAAATTCAGCAGATTAATGTAATTGATTTTATTTTGTGCAGTTGATGCAGTGAAAGCATAAAAATATTTGCCAAGCATGATTTTTGTTTATATCATGTCGGCCATGGAAGCGTGGCAGAGCGGTTTAATGCACCGGTCTTGAAAACCGACGAGGGTGTGAGTCCTCCGTGAGTTCGAATCTCACCGCTTCCGCCAAATTTTAAATTAAGCCCTTGTATTTGCAAGGGCTTTTTTCTTGCCTGTAGTTTTACCCCTCAACCTACCCCTCATCAAATTTTGGATTGGATTAGCTTCTTTTAGCCGTATTTAGAAGATTAAGGAATGTAGTTTAAAAAACTGTATTCAAATCTAAGTATATTCTTATTCAAACATTTCATAATTCTAAATATTTTCACTATTCATTCGCTTAGCTTGCTTGACGCTATATAACGTGCAGATTATCCTTAGCTTGCTGACCTACATCGTCAGCGGGTTTTAGCAGACCCATTAACAAAGACAATATGTGAAATCTCATTTTGCATGTTGTGGACCCGTTCGTCCCCCTTTCTTTGCGGTAGGGCGGAGGGGGGACGCGCTTGCGCGTGCTGGTTTCTTTGTTACCAGTCTGCTAACCCTCCTTCGTTCTGCCACCATCATATTAGCAGTGATTTGGCAGGATTCTTTTAAAACAAAGGAGTACGCCATGCGCTTACATCAATACCGTCTTTTATATTTCTCTTTTTTTATATTTGTGCCGATTAGTGATTAGACCTGAGGCTGTGCAGTTAAGGCATAGCTGTGTCGATGACTTTCTAAAAATAAAACTTTTTCAAATACATATTACTGATATGAAGATAAATCTCTCATGTTGTTTTTGAGGGCCGTAGATCCGTGTGCTTTATCGTCTAAACACTTCAAAAAAACATAGATGTTCATTCAACCATTCATGACATGGGGGACACCGGTTCTTGTAAAAACTGGTGATACCTATAAAAAAGAGAAAATGATTATGTTTAAAACCTTCCTAAAAACTGCCCTTATTTCATCATTGCTCGCAGGTGCATCATTCGCGCAAGCAGGTTGGTTCGCTCAAGCGAGTGAATCCTATCTTGTTCAAGCGCGTCATACAGGGAATGGAGTCTATCAATGTCTCTATAAAACCAATCCTGGCAATCGTGGCTGGAAAAATTTTACAGTGAACTTTCAGGGTGGTTGTCCGCGCTTTGTTCACTACAATGCCAATAATGGCCAAGTTACCGTACCTAACTAAGCGGGTGAGATCATGAATAATAAAACTTTATTAGGCTTGGCTGCAATTATTGCCATGACGATCATGGTCGTGGCCGGTTTTTATTTTAATTCTAAGTCAAATGGCCAAGCAGAAATAGTTGCAACCACCACTGAAGCCAGTGTGCCTCAAGGGGAAGAGGCAGTACCATCAACTATTCAGGGTGGTGATGAGGTTACAAACACTGATAAGGCAGATTTTCAAGAGAAGGTCGTAGCACCAGAGAAAAAATCACGGACCCCAGCATTACTCAGTTTTGAATTTGATCTTAATCAGGATAGCACTGGGACAATTGAGTCCATGATTCCTTATCGGGGTTTACCTGAGTTTGAACAAGCCAAAATTCGTCAGTATCAAAATTATATTTTTGAGAAGACTGCCAAAGATACAGGTAAGTCTGTGAATGATTTTAGCCTGCAAGAGCGTGGAGCTATGGAAACAGAAGACCCTTCACATAGCGTCTATGTCTATAAATTCCATACTGGCAGTGATTGCGAAGTCCATATGGTCGATATCGATGCCAATACCGGTGATTATCAGGTCAGCTATAACTACTGCTAGAGCTTAACAGGTACAGCTGAATATTGAGTAAAGGACACATTTATAATGAATATTTTAATTAAACCTATTCTGCTTAGCACTCTCCTGGTCACGGCTGGATGGATGTTATCGGGATGTAGCTCAAGTTTAGACCCGAACACTTTTACCGTCGAACTGAGTGTTGAGGATACGAGTAACTGGTATGCTCAAAATCAAACCGCTACTATCTTAACGATTCGCTCTAACTCTCCTGATCCTATCGAAGCAAAAAATGTGTCGATCAATAACGGTCAATGCAGCTACGAGGGATATCGAAGAAAAATTCAATATCCACAATTCTTTAAGATGGGGCAGGTGTTGAAATTGCAGTTAACAGGATGTGGATATAGCAATGTAGTACAGGTAGATGTTGAAACTGACAAGGGCAATGCTAGTTATAGTTTTCAATAAAGACGAAACACAAAACCAGTCACGATTGACTTAAAGACAAAACCGCATCCTTCGGGGTGCGGTTTTTTTATGCCTGACCTTCCAGTTTTTTAATAGGAATTGATCTATGTCTTTCATCCATTGTCCTTATTGCCAGTCTGCCAATATCAAGCAGACTGAATCAGGACACCCTCATGAACAGTATTTTGAACAGCTACGGTATTTTCTTTCCCCAGCCCAGATGGCGCTATTCGGAATAAAAATGGCGAAGAAGACCGGCGCTCCACCTTTAGCCGGTGCGATGGTTGGCGTGGTTATCGGTGGCGTGTTGGTAGTGGTCAGCCAATATTATTTTGAACGGCACTATGGTAATGCCATGAATTTTATCTGCCAGGACTGCCAGCAGCATTTTGCTTGGGTAAAGCCTGCTTAATGGGCCTAATCAATAGATCCTCATAGATCTAAATACGATCTAGCTTTGATCTCACAACCTTACATTTTTCAACACATGCTTTCTTCTAAGCATCTTCAATTTTTAAATTTTAAGATTAAGGAATATTAAATATGGCACATCAACTTGAACAAATGGCTTATGTCGGTGATACCCCTTGGCATGGCTTAGGTAATCAACTCACTCAAAATCAGCCGATTGAAATCTGGGCCCAGCAAGCAGGTATGGATTGGCGCATCGAATCCTCGAATGTCAGTTACATGGCACAGAATGAACGTGGGCAAAGCATCATCATGCCGTATGAAGAACAGCGGGTACTGTATCGTTCTGATACTCATGCGCCTCTGTCTGTGGTCAGTCAGCGTTATCAGGAAGTTCAGCCGATGGAAATTCTGGAGTTCTATCGGGATCTGACTGAGCAATCCGGCTTTGAATTAGAAACTGCGGGTGTACTTAAAGGCGGGAAGAAGTTCTGGGCATTGGCCCGTACCGGACAATCTACAGCGCTCAAGGGTAAAGACGTCAGTAACGGCTACATTCTGCTAGCTACTGCCTGTGATGGTACGTTGGCGACAACTGCACAGTTTACCAATATCAGGGTGGTGTGTAACAACACCTTAGCCATTGCCCTACGTGGACAAAGTAGCAGTGCTGGTGTCATCAAAGTGCCACACAGCACCAAGTTTGATGCCGATAAGGTTAAACAGCAATTGGGCATCTCAGTCCGTGCATGGGATGAACACATGTATGAGATGAAGCAGCTCAGTCAGCGTAAAGTCACCCAAGGTGAGGCAGCAGCTTTCTTTGATGCAGTGTTTAACAATACCAGCATGAGTGTTGCCGATCAGGAGGAGAACATCATTCAATTTTATCGGAATATCGCCACTGCAAATCCAGCCAAAGAAAAGTCTGAACCGAATGGACGCGCCATGACTAAAGTCATGGATATGTTTAATGGGCAAGGACGTGGTGCAGAACTCAGCTCAGCCAAAGATACCGCCTACGGTTTACTGTGCAGTATTACAGAGTTTGCCGATCATGAACGTCGTGCCATGAGTACCGATCACCGCCTCGATTCAGCCTGGTTTGGTGCAGGTGCTGCGTTAAAGCAGCGTGGACTAGAACAGGCGCTTCGCTTAGTGATTTAAGTTTCATTTAAGCCAGTGCTATTACAATAATGGTCAAGGGTCATGCAGATGATCCTCATCCAGTGAAAACCCCCTTTTGCCACATCTCCAGATGTGGCTTTTTTTATGCCAAAAATTTTTACAGACCTCACTCTTTATAAGGATTAAAGCATGAATCAGATTGCACCGATAAATATCCCTCAACGAACTCATTTCCCAATTCAGAATGAGATGAATGAATCAAATACCGCAGCTAAACGAACAGCGACAGCCAAACGTTTAGCCAATACCAAAAACATGGATTACCAAGAATGGCTAGAAGTGCGTAAGCAAGGCATTGGCAGTAGTGATGCCGCAACCGCATGTGGATTGAATCCCTACATGTCGATGCTGGAACTGTGGATGATTAAAACTGGTCGAACTCAGCAGAACGTTGATGATGACAGTTCAGGCATTGCACCGTTGTATTGGGGCAAACAGTTAGAGCCACTGGTTGCTGAGTACTACAGTCTGCACACCAATAATAAAGTGAGACGAGTGAATGCCGTGCTTCAGCATCCCGATCCAGACAAAGCCTTTATGCTGGCCAACTTGGATTATGCTGTGGTGGGTAGTGGTGACGTGCAGATCCTGGAGTGTAAAACTGCCGGAGAGCATGGTGCTAGGCTATGGCGAGATGGTGTGCCTTTATACGTACTCTGTCAGGTGCAGCATCAACTTGCAGTCACAGGTAAACAGGCAGCGCATGTCTGTGTCCTGATCTGTGGGCATGAAACCAAGATCTTTAAAGTCAGCCGTTCTGAATCAGTGATTCAACACATCATTCAGGCAGAGCGTTATTTCTGGGAATGTGTGGAAAACGATACACCGCCATCAGTCGATGCCAGTGAATCCGCAGCCAAAGCGATTCTGCAACTCTATCCAGCGCATGTACCTTTAACCGTAGAGGATCTCTCACAAAATGAAAATGCCAATTTGATGTTTGATCAACTCATCAAAATGAAAGAAGAGATTCAGCATAAGCAGGAACGCTTTGAACAGTTGAAGCATCACATCCAAATGCTGATGAAAGACGCTGAAAGAGCCACCTTTGCTCATGGCTCGGTGGTCTGGAAAAAAGCTAAGGATTCCATCAGTCTGAATACCAAAGCATTGCTTCAGCATCAGCCTGAACTCATTGAGCTTTATCCACTTCAAAAACAGGGTAGTCGTCGATTCAACATCTATACCGACTAGCCTGTTTCAGCCCATTTAAATAGCAAGACGCAAAAACCGCTCCCCGCCCTCCATTCACTAGGCATAGAGGGCAAACGGTCGCGGCTTTTGTAGCGAGCTATATACATATTTCTTGAATCAGGTGATCTGCATAAAGCTGGATGATCTGTACAAAATCAAATTGAGGAAAATAAATTGATTAAAGGTTTAGCGATTACACCACCAGCTCTAGGGCGTATCAGTATTGGTCGGGTAGTAGAAAAGAATGGAAAACGCCTACCTGAAAAAGATGATCAGTTCACCATTACGTCCCAGATCCAAAGCAAGGAGAGTGGCTGGGTAAAACATCCACTGGATGAACAGCTTCGAGCCAATACGCCTAATCAAAAGCTACGCTCAATTCCCGTCAGAATGATTTTCAATGATCCTGACTTAAGCCTACGTGCAGAATACAGCCTATTTGACCGTCAGACTGGACGGCCAGTGTGTGTCGGCAATGGTGAAACCTGCCAGCGTTTAACCAATCAAGGGGTCGAGCGACATCCTTGTCCATCCCCTGATTTATGCCCATTGGCTCAAGGCGGCAACTGCAAGCCTTATGGACGCTTACATGTAAACTTAGACGAATCGGATGAGTTGGGCACCTTCATTTTTAGAACCACCGGCTTTAACAGCATTCGGACTTTAGCCGCTCGGCTCAGTTATTACCACGCCGCATCAAATGGTTTGCTTTCTTGCTTACCTTTGCAACTCACCCTTCGAGGCAAGTCCACCACACAAAGCTATCGTACCCCTGTGTATTATGTGGATTTAACCTTACGGGAGGGCATTCATTTACAAGAGGCGATTCAGACAGCTAAAGAAATAGATCAGAAAAGTAAGTTGTGTGGTTTTAATCAGGCAGCTTTAGATCAAATGGCACGGCAGGGTTATGGTAATGCACAATTTGAGGTGAATACTGAGGAGGGACTAGATTTCGTGGAAGAGTTTTATGTGGATGAGAATGCTGAGCCTGAGCATTCTCCACTTGAATCAAAAGCCAAGACTAAGACCAAATTCACTCAGAGTAAGGTTTTTTTACAGGATATTCAGCAGGATTTGCAAGGCAGTGTGAGGGCGGTTAATTAAAAAGTTGAGAATCTTCGGATTCTCGCTTGTTTTATATATATTTTTTATTTTTTTGAAGAGCAATCAATTTTTCGATTTTTAAGTTAGGTTCTTTTAGAAAAATTACTAAATAAAAACATGTAGACATACTTGAGTAAATTTTGTAAAGTGTAACGCAACACATTACACTTTGGGTGTTTGGAATGCTAAATACTTTTAATCCCGTACATCCAGGCTTATATGTTAAAGAAAACTATATACAAAAACAAAAACTAACAGTTACAAAAGCTGCTGAATTGATTGGTCTTAGTAGACCAAGCTTATCTAATTTTCTAAATGGAAAAGTATCGGCATCAACAGAGATGGCAACACGACTCGAACGAGCATTTGGAATACCTTCGCAAGTAATTCTTGAGTTGCAAGCAAAATTTGATGCTCATGCTTTAGATAAGGTGGATATAGTGCAAAAAGTTGGTACTTATGCTCCTCCTTTTTTAAACATACAGGCCAATAAGATAGAGCAATGGTTTACTAATTATATTCATGCGCGAACTCAGCTCTCAGTTTTATTAAGAATTTTAGTTAACTCAACAGGTCATGATATACAAAAAATTGATTTTCCAGGTAATGATGATGCTCAGAGAGCTGGCTGGGATGGTTGGATAGAGGCAGGAGCTGGTACGCCTTGGATACCTTTGGGAATTTCAGGATGGGAATTCGGTGTTAATAGTGATATCAAAGGAAAAGCAGACGGAGATTTTGAGAAAAGTGTAAAAGCTACTGCAAAAACAGAGCGTGACAATATAACTTTTATTTTTGTAACTCCTCGTCGTTGGTCAGGAAAAATAAAGTGGATTGCTGAGATGAAAGCGAAACGTCTTTGGAAGGATGTTCGTGCTTATGATTCGAGCGATCTTGAACAGTGGATGGAACAGTCCCTTACAGCGCAGACTTGGTTTGCCAACCAATCTGGAGGAATCTCTCAAGGAGTTAAAACTCTAGATCAGTGCTGGCAAGATTGGGCAAATGCTACAGACCCGTGCCTTCCTCCTTCTTTGTTTGATAGCGTAAAAGATGTGTGGAAAGACAGGATTAAGTCATTTTTAGAAAATGAAAATCCCAAGCCTTTAGTGATTACAGCTGATTCTGTTGAAGAGGCTCTTGCTTTTCTTAGCCAAGTTTTGTCTATTCCTGAGTTTGAACGAGATAAAGATCGTGTATTGGTATTTAATCAGGTTGGTGTCTTATCAAAACTAATCCAAGGAGCCACTGATTTTATTGCAGTTGCACATACGCGTGAAGTTGAAAAAGAGTTCGGTTCTATAAGTAAAAAGCTTAAAACAATAGTTATTTATCCACGTAATGCTACTAGTGAAAAGGCTGAAATTATATTGGAGCCTTTGGGATTTGATGCATTTTCTAAAGCTTTAGAATTGATGGGGAAAACACGTGATGATATTACTTCATTAAGTGCAGCTACAGGTCGATCATTGACCGTTTTAAGACGTCGGCTTTCAAATATTCCTATAATTCGAACTCCAGAATGGGCTACTAATCCTATTAATGTATCTGGACTTATCCCATTTGTTTTGATAGGTGCATGGAATGCACAGAATGAAGCGGATAGGAGAGTTTTATCATTGGTAGCTGGTGGAGTGGAATTTGAAACTTTAGATAAGCGTCTGACTGAGCTATTGCAAATCAATGATTCTCCAATTTGGTCGATTGGTGGATACAGTGGTGTAATTTCTAAAATAGATTCTTTATTTGCAATAGCTAAGGTGATAACTAAATATGACTTAAAACATTTTTATGATGTTGCTAAAACTGTTCTGGGTGAGGATGATCCATCTCTGGATCTACCAGAGGCGGATCGTTGGGCGGCCTCTATTCATGGAAAAAAACGTGAATTTTCAAGCTCAGTGCGTGAGGGTATTTCAGAAACTTTGGTCTTGTTATCAGTTCATGGTGAATATCTTTTTGGCGAACGTTTAGGTTTTGATGGGAAAAAAGAAGCGGAAAGACTAATAAGTGATCTTTTGGAGCCTATTAATATAAGAACATTGGAGGCTAACCAAAATGATCTTCCACTTTATGCTGAAGCTGCTCCAAATAAATTTTTGACTATTCTGGAAAGCGATCTTAGAAAACCTGAGTCAGAAATTTTGAAGTTACTAAGGCCTGTAAATGTAGGTTTGGGCTTTTCATGCCCTCGGACAGGATTAATTTGGGCATTGGAATCTTTAGCTTGGAATATCTCAACTTTCCCACGAGTTATTTATATCTTAGCTCGGCTGTCACAGGTAGAAATTAATGATAATTGGGCTAATAAACCTATTAATTCATTAGGTGCTATTTTTCGGTCTTGGATGCCTCAGACGGCAGCAAATCATGAGGATAGGCTAAAAGCAATGCATATGCTTTTCAATAAATATCCAAATGTTGGCTGGATTATTTGTCTTCAGCAATTTGGTAATCATAGTAACAGTATAGGTCATCACAGTTATAAGCCTAAGTGGCGTACTGATGGATACGGCTATGGTGAGCCATTTAAAACATGGGGCCCAATTAATGCTTTTGTTGGCGAAATGGTGGAATTAGCCCTTACTCAGGAGTTTTATACAACTGAAATGATTTGTGATCTGATATCCAGATTACATGCTCTTAATAATGATGATCAAAATCGTGTCTGGAAAATCATTGAACAGTGGTGCAATTCTGCCGTGTTAGATGAAGATATTGCTAGAGTTCGTGAAAGAATTCGGACTAATGTTCTTTCTCGTAGAGGAAAAAAAAATGCAGATAGAGAAGATCAGGTAACCCTTAATCGCAAGGCTAGGGAAGTCTATGAAATGCTTATGCCAAAAGATATGGTAAGTAGATATGAATGGCTATTTAAGCAAGCATGGGTGGATTTTTCTGCTGATGAGTTAGAGGGAGATTTAGATTTTGAGGCGCGTAGTAAACATATTGAAAAACTTAGAAAAGAGGCTCTAAAGCACATTGTATCTGAGTTCGGCGTTAGAGGTATTTTTAATCTTGCAGAAAAAGGCTCTGCTCAGTACCAAATTGGCATTTGTGCAGTATCTAATGTGCTTGATGATCAGCAGATAGAAGATATGATTCTGTTGACAATACAATCAGATCAAAAAAAATCAAAGGCTGAAAGTGTTCTTTGTGGAGCTTTACTGAAACTGACTGTTGCTGAGTGGGAAAAGATATACTTAAAATTACGAGCTAAAATGGGCGAAAAAAATGCTCTTTATTTCTTATCTCTTTCTCCATATCGAGCTCTAACATGGCAATACGTAGATCAACTTTCTAATGAGGCAAAGACTGATTATTGGGACAAAATAGTTCCACAATATGTATATGACTCTGTTGATGAAAATAGTGAGAGTATTCGACGGTTATTAGCAGTTAAAAGGCCGCGAGCAGCTTTTAACTCAGTCCATTTTGATTTAGGAAAACTCCACCCCGTTCTTCTTGTTCAAATGTTAAAAGGAATTCTTGAGGGGGGTAATGAGCGTTCAAGTGAATATCAATTAGACGAATATTATATCAAAGATGCTTTTAAGCTTCTTGCTGATAATCAGGATATAACATTAGAAGAAAAAGCTGTTTTAGAGTTTGGGTATTTAGACATTTTAGCGCGTTTGCATAGATCAGAAACGGAAAGTCAGATACCAAACCTTGAGTGTTACATTGAAGAGAACCCTAATGTGTATGTTCAAGCGATAGCATGGACATATAGAAGAAAGGACTCTGACGATGATCCTGAAGAATATAAGATTACAAATAAACCAGAGGATTGGGCTCATCGAGGATACCGTCTTTTAGAGGCTTTAAGTAATATTCCTGGTCAAACACTTAAAACCAAAGATGCACAGCGTGAAAAACTGAGTGAATGGATTAGCACTGTAAGAAAATTATGTACAGAGCTTAGTCGCTTAGATGTTGGTGATATGTGCTTGGGTAAACTTTTATCCCATGCCTCTATTGGTGATGATGGGATATGGCCTAATGAAGTGGTTCGTGATGTAATAGAAGAGATCATGTCTGAAAATATTGCAGATGGTGCTCGTACTGGAATTTACAACTCCCGTGGCGTTCATACTCGTAGTGAAGGAGGCAGTCAAGAAAGGAAGCTGGCTGATAAGTATAGAAGCTGGGCTGATGCTTTACAATTTACACATCCTTTTGTTGCCAATAACTTGCTTATGTCTATTGTTAGAATCTATGAAAATGAAGCGCAACAGAATGATTTGGAAGCTGGGGTTAGGCGTAGATTAAGACATTAAGAGTTTTTTATATTGCATTTATATAACGTAAAATTTGTCAATTTTGGTTGAGTTAATGGCTATTTATAATATTTATTGTGATGAGAGTCGTCACACTTCGGATCCCTCGCAGCACTTTATTGTGATTGGTGCTCTACAATGCTTAAGGGAGGAGAAGCAAAGAGTGGTTCATCGTATTCATAATCTAATGGCAATGAATGGGATAAAAACTGAATTTGGTTGGAAAAAAGTTTCGCCCAATAAGGAAAAGTTTTATCGAGATATTATTCAGCTATTTATTGAAGAAGAAGGGTTGACGTTTCGCTGTATTGTAATTGATAGACGACAATTGAATCATGAGCATTGGAATGGGGGTGATAAAGAATTGGGTTTTTACAAATTATATTACCAACTTTTAGTTCATTGGTTACAACCTGCGGACACTTACTATATTTATCTTGATTGGCAACAGAATTCTTCAAGTGCTCGTTTTGAAGAGTTGAGGCAAATTTTAATTCATAAATTAAATGGGCGTGCAAAAATATCTTGTCTAGAACCAGTAGAATCAGATACACAACCATTAATTCAATTATCAGATCTTATTATTGGTGCAGTTGGCTATAGTTGGAATAGTTTGAATCTTAAAGAAAACTCAAGTGAATTAAAAAAAGAACTTGTGAATACTTTAGCTAGTTCATTGAATAAGCGTGACTTGAATTTTTGTAGTCTAAAAAATGATCGCCAATTCAATATTTTTAATTGGCAGGGGCGTTAAATTGATTGAAAGTCTGTGGCCTAAATTAAGATTAAAGGCCGATTCTGAGGCTGAATTAATAGATGCTTATCGTCAAGTTTATTTAATTACGTATGTTTATGATCAAAATGGTAAACAACGTATTTTTACTGATTGGTCGGGAGCCAAAATCATTTTTGCAGCAGGTGCATTTGATCATGCTTTTAGCAAAGCTAAAAATTATCGTTATGGTACATGCGTTCATGATGGTGGATTTGATCATGAGCGAGCACGTAGAATTTTATGGATTGCTGAGGTGTTATTAGCATCTGCGGGAACGATACAACGTTATTCGCAAATTAAAAAAGATAGCCGTGGACGTGAGAAAAAAAGAAGAACTTATGTCGTTGTTGATGAGTGCTACGTAGTAATTTTTGACGATCCTACTTCTATGGATAAACCATACCGATTTGTGACAGCAATTCCAGCTAGTTCAAGTTATATACAGACAGAGATTAAACAAAAAGCTTTTTTAGCAGAAACAAAAAAAGCTTAAAAGAGGATTCATTATAAGAGATATGCCCCAGTCTTATCGGCGACTGAGGCGCAGCCAAGAACCAAAACACTAGGTAAAGGTTCAACCAGTTCCAAGGAACTTGTGCATATGATCAGACATTACTAATAATTATGCAAGTTTTTTGGAATTTAGTTTTGTTAAGGCTTATGCCAAGAAAATAATTTGCACCATTTTTATACCGAGAAAAATTAATTAACATTTAAGTCATTATTTTTTAATATTTATTTTTATGCGTCTAATTCATTATAAAGCCGCTAAATTAATAGGCTGTCTTTAATAATATTAAGGCTAGCTAATAAAAATAAATCTAATAAGCATACGGCTCTCTGGATTTATTTAATTCATATCAATCGTATTGTTGTTCAATTCGAACAGTAGCTCTATTTTCATCCATATGTATCCAATAGTCAGTTCAAGGAGTTCATCAAAATTCAACGATGCTTTAAACTTTTCGTATAGTCACAATTTGGATAGCGATTGCACGCTAAAAAATTACCAAATTTCCCTGTTTTTTTCCATAAACGACCTTGTCCACATTTTGGGCACAGCCATTCTGGTGGGATATCACTATTGATCTGTTTATATTCGTCTTGAGGTATATGGATAAATTCTTTAAGACTCTGATCTTTGGTGATTTCTTCAAGAAAAACAGAACCTCGTTCACCGATTAAATAAACTTTTTCTTTTGCACGCGTTAGTGCAACATAGAACAGACGACGTTCTTCTGCAAAGGCATATATCTCAGGCTGTGGTAAGACTAAGTTTAAAAGAGAATCATCCTCTTTTTCAGCAGGGAATGCGCTACCACCACTATTTAAGCCTAGAAGGATGACATAGTCTGCCTGTAAACCTTTTGAAGAGTGGATGGTTTTAAACTCAAAAGTACAATTTCTAAGAAATGGTAAAATACTATCTAAATTAGGTTTATGCTGTTTATAGCGACCCAAAATATAAATGGATTTTTTCTTGTCTGAGCCTATATTGGCATTATTGATTTCCATAATGGTTTTAAGTAGGTATTCATTAATTTCTTGAGTCTTTGTTAAAAAGTTTATTTCAACCACTTTACGACTGGTCTTATCAATGGCGTTGACGACTTTTTGAAGCTGAAATTTATTTTTTTGGATAAAGCCACTCGCAACATTGGCGATACCCTGATTGGAGCGGAAGGTCTGAGTAAGCTGTGTTTGTTTGGTATAACCAAAGACCCTTTCAAACTGTGTGAAAATGCTGATGTCTGAACCTGCAAAGCGGTATATAGCTTGCCAATCATCTCCAACACAAAACAGTTTTGCTTCTGGTACCTGATTCAATAAGGATAGAATGAGTCTGGCCCTAGCTTGAGATGTATCCTGAAACTCATCCACGATAATAAGTTTGAAAGGACTTTTGTATTTTTTTTCATTAATTAACTGAGCAGACTCAATCAGCAGGTCATCAAAGTCGTATTCTTTATTAATTTTTAAGAACTGGTCATATTTTTGATAAACCTTGGAAAATAGCTGTAAAAAAAGACTTTCACGTAGGCTGAGGGATGGTCTGGCTAATAGGCTGGTAATAGTAGCTTGATTAGACTTGTAATGACTTAAAAAACTGATATAGAGATCATTCGCATCATATTCATAGATGGACTGTGCTTTATCGTTGATCTCGGCAAGGCTACGTGGCCTAAATACTTGTCCCCTTAATTTGAGCTCCTGTTCCAACTTTTTAAAGATGGAACCTGTAATAAATTCATGAAAGGTTGTACTGATTAAATCAGTTTTATACTTTTGATGAGTTTCTGACTTCCATTTTATGTCATCCAGATATCTTTGCCCAAAATGAGCAGGTGTTTTGCCATCCTGGTCTACGGCATAATGTTCTAGATATAGATGTATTTCAGGAAGGTAAAAATCGGGCTTATATTGGCGGTGGGTCTCATCGGCTGTTTCATGCTCGTAGTTTTTTTCGTACTGATAAGGAATTCCTTGGCTATATAACCAGTTGGCTATTGCTTTTTCACCATGTGATTTAACAATTTCTCCTTGATAGGTTTCGAAGCCATCCTTGAATCTGTCAAATGATCGTTTCTGTGCCTTTTCCCAATCATTTCTAGTCTTAAAAGTAAAAGGTGACAACGGAGCTCTTAAATAAGCAGTTTTAAATAAAATAGGACTTACGCACTGTTATTTATAGACTCTCTGTGGTAGCAGATGATTTTTATCGAGAATAAAGTCATCAATGAAGTTTTTGATCATTGGTCTAAATAATTTCTTCTGCCAATGATATACATTTTCAAAGATCCCCTCAAACTGGTTCTTTTGTATCTCAACGTAGGCCATTAAGGCTGAAAAAATATGATTCAAAATCAGTTTAGACCGTCTTACTTGAAACTTTTCAATATGACAAACCTGTTTAATCACTCGGTGATATTGTTCTATTTTCCAATGACTTGAATGTAATTCATGAAAACCCTCAAAGGACAATAAATCATCTTCATCTTGATACACAATATAAAACCTCTGCTGTTCTTTTAACTGAGTCTTAAATAATTGTACAAAGCCAAAATCTTTGAGCCAGACCACTTGACCCTGATGGAAATTCGGCAATAAACGCAGTTGAAACCATTGTCCTTTTTCTGGGGAAACCTTACGGTTACAGTCGATACCAAACATAAATCGAATACCATATTTTCTTATGGTTTTTAGATTTCCAGTCGATGA
>SPVA01000068.1 GCA_013530545.1 Acinetobacter lwoffii | reverse complement strand
TGATCTCCTTAAATGCTCAACTTTTTCAAGTTACGTTTTTTGCCATAAATGAGCTGTACCACGGCACGCGTTACTGTAATTGCAGTAAACATCGAGCAGACAATACCAATCATCAGGGTAACGGCAAAGCCTTTGATCGGACCTGTACCAATCGCGAACAGAATGAACGCCACCAGGAAGGTGGTCAAGTTCGAGTCGAAAATGGTGTTATAGGCACGGTCATAACCGGCCACGATCGCCTGTTTTGGCGACGCCCCCCATTTTATTTCTTCCCGTATTCGTTCACAAATCAGTACGTTGGCATCGACCGCCATACCGATGGTAATGACGATACCGGCAATACCAGGAAGGGTCAGGGAAGCACCAATCCAGGACATGACTGTCAGAATCATCGCCAGGTTAAAGACCAGCGCAAAGTTAGCAATCACACCAAACACACGGAAGAATACCACCATCCAGATGGCAACCAGAAGGAAACCGATCTGAGTTGAAAGTACACCTTTATCGATGTTTTCTTGACCCAGACTTGGACCAATCACACGTTCTTCAACAAAATACATTGGCGCAGCCAACGCACCTGCACGCAGCATCAAGGCAAGTTCAGCAGCTTCTTGTGGCGAGTCCAGACCGGTAATACGGAACTGAGAACCCAATACTGCCTGAATGGTTGCAGCGTTAATCACTACAGATTCAGTATACGGGGTACGAACTTCAGTTTGAGTGCCGGTCGCAGGGTCTTCCACATAATTAATGCGCTGTTTGTTCTCGATGAACAAAACGGCCATACGTTTACCGACCGCATTACGGGTTGCATCAGCCATCAGTTTGCCGCCTGCGCTGTCCAAAGTAATGTTTACTTCGGCGCCGCCGGTGTCCTGACTAAAGCCAGAAGATGCATTTTGTACCCGTTCACCAGTTAAGATACGGTTACGGTTAAGCAGAAGCTGACGACCGCTGTCCAGTGATTCATAAGCGAATACTTCTGTGCCTGGTGGCAATGCACCCGTTGCCTGACCGGTATATGGATCGATGTATTGATCATTCAGGTCAGACACTAAACGGAACTCGAGGTTCGCAGTACGACCCAGGACACGTTTCGCTTCAGCGGTATCCTGTACCCCTGGCAATTCAACCACAATCCGGTTGCTGCCTTGGGTTTGAACCAGTGCTTCTGCCACACCTAACTCGTTAATACGATTACGTAAAGTGGTCAAGTTCTGGTTGACTGCATAAGATTCAATTTCTTGTCGAACCGGTCTCGGTCGCAACAGCCTGCTGGGTAAACTCATTGCCATTACGGCGCAAGAAGTCCATCGTTGCAGAACGGTCATCATTGTTGGCAAACTGCATCACAATGGTGTTGTTGCTTAAATTCAGGCTATTAAATTTCAGGTTGTTATCACGCAACTGACGACGTAGATCCGTCGCAGAGGTTTCCATACGCTGGGAAATGGCCTTGTCCATATCCACTTCAAGCAAGAAGTGAACACCACCACGTAAATCCAGGCCGAGCTTCATTGGTTTGGCACCAATTTTTTGCAGCCATTCTGGGGTGGTCGGGGCAAGGTTCAGTGCAACCACGTAATCATCACCTAAACCACGACGTAAAGCCTCTTTGGCTTTAAGCTGTGATTCACTTGAATCTACACGTAATAAGGCTGCATTGTTGCCAAAGCTATTGTCATGGGTGGCAATATTTTCAGTTTTTAAAATTTGCTCTGCTTTTTGTACGATGCTTGCATCAATTTGAGTACCGGCTTTGGCACCCGAAATCTGTACAGCAGGTTCATCTGGATACAAACTTGGCAGGGCATATAAGGTACTGATCACCAGGACAACCAGGATCAGTACATATTTCCATGCTGGGTAACGCATTCGTTTTCTTCTTAAAATGAAAAAGTCGTGCGAGGGCACGACTATTTTTGATTAAAGGTTATTTAAAGTGCCTTCAGGGAGGACTGAGATCACACTTGCACGTTGAACTTTGACTTCTACACCACGGCTCAATTCAACCACTGCGAAATCACCTTCAATCTTGGTGATTTTGCCCATTAATCCGCCTGCAAATACCACTTCACTGCCAACGCCAAGGCTGTCGACCAAAGCACGGTGTTCTTTGGCACGTTTAGATTGAGGACGCCAGATCAAGAAATAGAAGATTGCAATAAAAACAGCAATCATCAAAAGGTTAGCCATCATGCTTGGTTGTTGTGCAGCTTCACCTGCAGCGTGAGCAGTCGAAATAAAAAGGCTCATTACATTTTCCTAAAATAAAAAACTGGTGATCAACTCGATAATAAATTGACATATTCTTGCAATTTACATTGTCTTTTTCCTCAGCGCAAATGCTGATGGATTAATCTTGCGGACAAGGTGGCACTTCCAGGCCACGGCGGGCATAAAAGTCATGAACAAATTCGTCAAATGTACCGTTGTCTAATGCATCACGCATCGCTTCAGTCAAACGCAGGTAATAGCGCAGATTATGAATCGTACCGAGCATTGAGCCGAGCATTTCCCCACATTTCTCAAGATGGAATAAATAGGCACGGGTGAAATTCTGGCAGGTATAGCAGTCGCAATGCGGATCGAGTGGGCTTTGGTCATGACGATATTTACTATTACGGATCCGCACCAAGCCGTCTGTCACAAAATAGTGACCGTTACGTGCATTTCGGGTTGGCATCACGCAGTCAAACATATCGACACCACGACGCACCGCTTCCACAATATCTTCAGGCTTGCCGACACCCATCAAATAACGCGGTTTATCTGCAGGCATTTTTTCTGGAAGATAATCCAGTACCTTGATCATTTCCTCTTTTGGCTCACCAACGGACAGGCCGCCAATCGCATAACCATCAAAGTCGATTTCTAGCAGGCCTTTTAAAGATTCATCACGTAAATCTTCATACATGCCGCCTTGAATAATACCGAACAGCGCATTACGGTTTTTCAGCACGTCATGATGCTGGGTTTTACAGCGTTTGGCCCAGCGTAAAGACAGCTGCAACGATTTTTGTGCTTCTTCATGCGTCGCAGGGTAGGGCGTACATTCATCAAAAATCATCACAATGTCAGAGTTCAGCGTGTGCTGAATATCCATTGAAATTTCAGGAGATAAAAATACTTTTGAACCATCAATCGGCGAGCGGAAGGTGACACCTTCTTCTTTAATTTTACGCATTGCGCCCAGACTGAAGACCTGGAAGCCGCCTGAATCGGTCAAAATGGGACTATTCCATTTCATAAAGCCGTGCAGGCCGCCATGTTCACGAATCACATCCAATCCTGGACGTAAATACAAATGGAAAGTATTGCCCAGAATGACTTGAGATTTGATCTCTTCAATGTCGCGTGGCAACAGACCCTTGACCGTACCATAAGTACCCACAGGCATGAACATCGGGGTTTCCACCACACCATGTTCAAGCGTTAAACGACCACGACGGGCACGGCCCGACTGACCTAATTTTTCAAACTTCATAGGAGTTCCACATCAAGGCGAAAAAACAGTTCGCTGATTGTTATAGCTAAAGGGCGCTATTTTCCTTGATTCTTACGCTAAACGCCAGCATTGTAGAGCATTCGCTCTGTAATTTTATTTATCGCTGAAGCTAGGGAACATCCGGGGAAATTGGCGGATGTGTAGAAAACTGCTGCAAGCGCTGCTGAATATCTTCCCGGCTCAGGGCGCAGCTGCCATCCGGCTCAGAGGCCATTGCGGCGATATGCTGGATCAGTTTCTGGATATAAATATTGCTATCGACAAAATAGGATTCCAAAGTCAGCAAATAGGCATCTTGCGCCACTTGTAGATAGTCATAAGGCTCCATCACCAGCATCTGCTCCAGATCAATCAGAATATCTTTGTCGTTTTGCGAGAGTTTCAAGCGTTTCTGCATGGCAGGTAAATGAGTAGTTTGTCTGGATGCCAGAAATTCCTGTAAATGAATATGCTCAGGATTAAGTGTCTGTGCAGATTGGCATTCAAATTCGACTTGGGTTGGCAGGCTCATGAAAAACAGGATGCCATCCAGATCCAGACCATAGGCCTCAGAAAGACGATGTTTGGCCTGTTTAAAACTATCCAGCAATAAATCCAGATGCGTCGCGTGCAGCTGTTTCTGCTGTGCCAAGACCGGATGGCCAAAGCTGTGCTGGGTTTTAAAATAATCGGCCAGCAAGGTTTTAAAGGGGATGAGTCCAGAATCGGGCAAAGCGTGGGCCCGATAACGCCATTTCCGGACATTCCAGCGATCCTGTTCAGCCAGATATTGCTGAGGATCTTCTGGATCTTTAAAAATACTGCGTTCAGTCGAAATGGCCAGATCATCCAGCAGTAAAAATTCGTCAAAGACCAGACTACAGGCATAGATTTGATCATCCTGATAATGGTCGTATAACCGATAAAATTCCTCGACCAGCGTCTGTTGCAACTGCTCTAAATAATCCAGCATAATTTTTATTCTTTATTTTATAAGTTTTAGACAGGTACAGCCGCATCCTTGGCTGTTTTTATAATAAGTTAATGCGCCAAGGATGCAAAATTTTATCAGATATTGCTGTTCACTCAGTGAAAGTTCGGACGGTAATCAAAATTCTGGGTCACGCTTTGATCACGGAAGGGACGTACCACTTTTTTTCTGAGCAACATATTGTTAATGATGTTGTGCGGAAAAATCTGGATCTGGTTATTAAACAGCTCGACATTGCGATTATAAATGGTAATCGCAGCACCGACATTTTCATTCTGTTCTTCAATTTCAGCCATCATTTTCAGATAGATGTCATTAGCTTTCAGTTCCGGATAATTTTCAATCACCACATTCAAGCTATGCATCAACTGTTTATTCAGACTTTCAATGCGTTGCAACTGTCCAATATCGGCATCCTTGATATTCAGGTTCATGATGTTCTGACGCAGTTCGGTGACTTTTTCTAGCGTGCCTTTTTCAAAACTCGAGTATTGCTCGACCAGCGGTTGCAGCCCATCCAGAATTTTCAGTTTTTGCCGTTCATAACTGGCGACATCCGACCAGGCGCGAATCGTGGCGTTATGATGACGGACAATACTGTTGCGGATCATGATAATCGCGACAATCAGTGCCATCCGAGATCTCCCCAAGCTATATCTA
This sequence comes from Acinetobacter lwoffii, assembly GCA_013530545.1. GTDB lineage: Bacteria > Pseudomonadota > Gammaproteobacteria > Pseudomonadales > Moraxellaceae > Acinetobacter > Acinetobacter lwoffii_G. The sequence continues at coordinate 23,741 of SPVA01000068.1, read as the reverse complement.
TATTTTAAAAATGATGCGAAAAATTTATTTTAAAAACTGCAGCAGATCATGTTGTAAGTTTTCGAGCTGTTTTAATTTAAACGTTCTCAGATGGCCACGCAATGCGGGAATGTCATTAATGTTATTCTGCTTGCTCGACACCTGAAATAAATCATGTGGCCCCAGATAACACAGTATTTTATTTTCTGGGTGAAACAGTAAATCACCCTGACGCTGTTCAAAAAAATCGGCCAGTCGTAGCACAAAACCCGGACTGAGTAATTTGGCAGTCTGCATCGGATCGCTGCCATAAAAGCTTAATCTCTGGTTGGTGCGAATATCGCTGCTGTGCCAGGGATGGCTATAAGGATAATAAAATTTCTTTCTGGAGGTGGTGACCGCCAGTCCCTGAATCTGGATATCAAACACAAACACGCCCCACAGGTCTTTATGGACCTGCATCAGTTTGACCGGTTGGCCCTCCTTGTTTCGGGTCTGTACTTCATCAATATAGTGGTATTGAAATAGCAGCACCTGATGTTGCTGGCCGTTTTCGTCTTCCCAGACCGTGCTGGCATAACGCTGAATCTCATTACTCAACGAACCTTGCTGGAATACTGGAAATAATTGTTTTAAATGCCGGATAAAGTGCAGGGGATTGAGTGGCATGGAAATATGCTGTGGCTGTTGTTGAAAGGCAAGCTGATATTTCTTGGCCAGTGCCTGTTCTTCCAGAAAAGCAATGACTTCCTCTAAGGGTTGCTGCTGTTCATAGCAAATATAGGCCCAGAAGATGCAGAGACAGCCGAGAAAAACACTGCCCTGAATCCAGATATTTCCCGGCGCAATAAAAATGCTGCCAATCAGAAAAAGCCCAATTCCGGCAAGCGCAAGCGGCAGGTTATTTTCAAACTTGAGCGTAATCGGGCCATTCCAGGGATGCAGTCCGTCGAGCAGTTGCTGATGTGTTTTGGCCTGTTGACCCACTTCCCAAAGCCGAGCGATATTCTGAAACACCACTGCATTTTTCTTGCGACGAATATGAATGGACTGTTGTACAGACTCGATCGGCATGGGCAATGGTTCTCAATTATTTCACCTGATCAATCAGCATGGCATCGCCATAACTGAAGAAGCGATATTTGCTGTCTACTGCATGCTTATAAGCATTCAGAATATTGTCACGATTGGACAAGGCAGACACCAGCATTAACAGGGTCGATTCTGGTAAATGGAAGTTGGTGATCAAACGATCGACCACTTTAAACTGATAACCTGGATAAATGAAAATCTGGGTATCACCTGTCCAGGCTGCCAGTTCACCGTTATGTGCTTGCGCTGCACTTTCGACTGCACGGGTGGCAGTCGTCCCCACGGAAATGACTTTATTGCCACGGGCTTTGGTCTGGCGAATCATATCGACCGCAGTTTCAGGGACATCGCACCATTCGCTGTGCATGATGTGATTTTGAATATCATCGGTACGCACTGGCAGGAAAGTACCTGCACCAACATGTAGGGTCACAAAAGTTTTTTGAATCCCTTTGGCTTCCAATTTTGCCAGCAGATCGGCATCAAAATGCAGGCTGGCAGTAGGTGCTGCGACGCTGGCCAGTTTAGTCGGGTCATTAAATACGGTTTGATAACGTTCGGTATCAATCTCTTCCGCTTCACGGTTGAAATAAGGCGGAATAGGCAAGGCGCCGTATTGATCCAGCACATCGAGAATCGGTTGTGAAAATTCTACAATAAACAGATTTTCATGACGGCCTTGTACCGTGACTTTAACTGCATCCGGGCCAATAAAAAGCTCTGCACCGGCTTTCGGAGTATTACTGGCCTTGATATGGCAATAGGCAATAAAGCGATCTTGCATACGCTCAACCAGCACTTCTACCGCACCGCCTGAAGCACGTTTACCTTTTAAACGGGCCTTCATGACTTTGGTGTCGTTTAATACCAACAGGTCGCCGTCTTCAAGTAAATCCAGAATGTCAGTAAATTGATGGTCGTGATATTGACCCTGGGCATCGAGGTGTAGCAGGCGAGAGGCACTGCGTGTTTCCAGAGGATAGCGAGCAATCAGCTCATCGGGGAGATCGAAATTAAAATCAGAAAGTTGCATGATGATTTACGCTAAAAAAACTGCGGCTAGTATAAACTTTTTTCTTTTTTATGGCGGGAATTGCTCGATTTTAAAACGAAAAAATGCGATTTGTTTTAAAAATAAGCAAATGTAAATATTCTGCGTTGACAGTGCTGAGAAATCGCGTATTATACCTTTCATCCACTCCCGAGGTGGTGAAATTGGTAGACGCGGCGGACTCAAAATCCGCTGTCAGAGATGACGTGTCGGTTCGAGTCCGACCCTCGGGACCAAAATTCTAGAAAACCCCAAGCACATTCAGTCTTGGGGTTTTTTATTGCCTGTATAATAATCACCCGTTTCTTTTTCTATCCGCTTTCAACATATTATCTGTTTGATTTGAATAAATAACTCGCGAAAATAACGTTGTATCGCACCGTTCGAGAAATGGATTGATTAGGTGATTGTGCTACATGAATCAGGCATAAAAAAACCGGCGCCTAGACGCCGGTTTTTTTAACTTACTGACTGAGTCAGTTTTGCAAAAGCTTAGATCGTTTCAAGCGCTGCATTTAAAGTAGCACTTGGACGCATCACTGCATTTACTTTTTCTTGATCAACTGCGTAGTAACCGCCGATGTCTACTGATTTGCCTTGAACTTCTGCAAGCTCAGCAACGATTTTATCTTCATTTTCAGCTAAAGTTTTTGCAAGTGGTGCAAATTTCGCTTTCAATTCAGCATTTTCGTCTTGAGCAGCAAGTTCTTCAGCCCAGAATTTCGCCAGGTAGAAATGGCTACCACGGTTGTCCAATTCGCCAGTACGACGAGAAGGAGACTTGTCGTTATCTAGCAATTTACCAGTCGCTTGGTCTAAAGTTTTAGCAAGTAACTTGATGTCGTCATTGCCTTCTTTAATACCCATTTCTTCTAAAGATACCGCCAACGCCATGAATTCACCGAGTGAATCCCAACGTAAGTGGTTTTCTTCAACTAACTGCTGTACGTGCTTAGGAGCAGAACCGCCTGCACCTGTTTCGTACATGCCGCCACCCGCCATTAACGGCACGATAGACAACATTTTCGCAGATGTACCCAATTCCATGATTGGGAACAAGTCAGTCAGGTAGTCACGCAGGATGTTACCTGTTACAGAAATAGTATCTAGACCGCGCGCAACACGTTCAAGCGTATAACGCATTGCACGTACTTGTGACATGATCTGGATATCAAGACCAGTGGTGTCATGATCTTTCAGGTATTTTTCAACTTTCTTGATCAGTTCATTTTCGTGTGGACGGTACGGGTCAAGCCAGAAGATTGCCGGCATGCCAGAGTTACGTGCACGAGTAACTGCAAGTTTCACCCAGTCGCGGATCGGTGCGTCTTTCACCTGACACATACGCCAGATATCGCCTTCTTCCACGTTTTGTGACATCAACACTTCGCCAGTTTCAAGATCAACGATGTTTGCAACACCGGCTTCAGAAATCTCGAAAGTCTTGTCGTGTGAGCCGTATTCTTCAGCTTTTTGCGCCATCAAACCAACGTTCGGTACAGTACCCATGGTTTTTGGATCGAAATTGCCATTCCACTTACAGAAATTGATCATTTCCTGGTAAATACGTGCGAATGTAGATTCAGGCATTACCGCTTTACAGTCGTAAGGTTTGCCGTCAGCACCCCACATTTTACCGCCACCACGGATCATTGCAGGCATAGAAGCATCTACAATTACGTCGTTAGGAGAGTGGAAGTTAGTGATGCCTTTTGCTGAATCAACCATTGCCAATGCTGGACGGTGTTCTTGGCAAGCATGTAGATCACGGATGATTTCTTCACGTTGAGAAGTTGGAAGCGCCTCGATCTTCTCGTAAAGACCTGCCATACCGTTATTGACATTAATGCCAAGCTCATCAAAAAGCTTGCCATGTTTTTCGAATGCTTCTTTGTAGTAGATTCTTACACAGTGACCAAATACAATCGGGTGAGACACCTTCATCATGGTTGCTTTAACGTGTAAAGAGAACAGGATGCCCGCTTCACGACAGTCTTCAAGTTCTTTCTCGTAGAAGTCGCAAAGTGCTTTCTTGCTCATGAACATTGAATCGATGATTTCGCCGTCTTGAAGCGCAACTTTTGGCTTAAGAACGATGGTTTCACCAGACTTGGTGATCAGTTCCATTTTCACATCACGTGCGCGGTCTAAAGTCATCGACTTTTCGCCGTGGTAGAAGTCACCTTCGTCCATGTGTGAAACGTGAGTTTGTGACCACTGTTTCCACTCGCTCATAGAGTGCGGGTGTTTTTTCACGTAGTTTTTAACGGCAGCAGGTGCACGACGGTCTGAGTTACCTTCACGTAGAACCGGGTTTACTGCTGAACCAAGACATTTGCTATAACGTGCCTTGATTGCTTTTTCTTCTTCAGTGGTCGGGTTTTCAGGATAGTCAGGGATTGCATAACCTTTAGACTGAAGTTCCTTGATACACGCTGTTAGCTGGCCAACAGAAGCACTGATATTTGGGAGTTTGATAATGTTCGTGTCTGGATCTTGTGTAAGACGACCTAGCTCAGCTAGAGTGTCAGGCACCTTTTGCTCTTCGCTTAGGTAATCTGTAAATTCGGAGAGCACGCGCACAGCTACAGAGATGTCACTTTTGACGATCTCAACGCCAGCTGGCTTAGTAAAGGTCTCAATGATCGGCAGCAGAGAATAAGTCGCCAGTAATGGCGCCTCGTCGGTCAGTGTGTAAATGATAGTTGACTTTCCACCAGCCATATATAGCCCCTTGCGTTGGATTGAGTTTCTGAGGACCGAACTTTTGGCCCAGCCTCTTTGAACCGATTTGCTTAAATAAAAACATTGAGAGTATCGTCTTTCAGCGCATTTCAGTCAACGAAATATGCCTTTAGATTGAAATTTGGGCGAAAATTTGTACAGATTTGTGCGGTTTAGCCGTGTTTGTATTTTGTACAAAAAAATAATCATCTTCCGCTGTAAATTCTGATGAAAATGATCGGAAATGATTTGCTAGTCAATTGTATTCACTGAAAATGGTTTTTTGATCCTGACACAAGCTTAAACTGATCCTCGATATGGATATCGATACAGAGTGACTGGATGCGGTTTTGCGCAAATTTAGTCAGGCTGACGATGCAAATTTGTCCTTGGCAGATGGCTACATCATCATGGAATAGCTTTGCGCTATACTGGAAAGCATCAATGAAATGATCTTATAGATTGACGCTGACAAGGAAATGTAATGCCTAGCCTGTTTATTGTAATGCTCGGTGGTCGTCATGCCCGTGCCAATACAGAAGTTCATGATGTGGTTTTGGCAGTAGGAGAGAGTCTGGAAGACACCTATCCGCAATTGAAAAATGCCTGGTTTGCTGAGCAGCAAGGCCTGCATATTGATGCCTGGGCGCAAATCAACGGGCTAGAGTTCGAGGGCAAGTCCTATGCGCTGCAATTTACTGATGCACAGCCACAGCAATCCGATGAAAAACTTTGGCTGATTAATCTGGGTGGTTATGATCCACGTGAATTTGGCGAGTTGCATCGTTATGTGCTGGTGGTTGCGCAGAATGCCATGGTGGCCAAACAGCGCGGTAAAGCTTACTTCGCCCGGCACTGGCAAAAACAGCATACTGACCGTGTGCTGGATGTAGATGACTGTATTGCCATTGATCAGGTTTATGGCCGCTACGTACAACTGTTAGAAGGTAGTTTCAGTGGCAATCGCTGGGAAAATACCTATCTCACGATTTAAAGCGGTCTGTGATTGAATTAAACCTGCGGCTGGCTTGATGATTCGATAAGCGGTTTAAAAAATCTCTTTATCAAAATTTAATAATCGGCATAATACTGCCAAGGAAAAACAGTTTTGACTGAGATGGAATGTCTTAAATGGATTTAATTCAGGCAAATGGACAACCGCGTTATGGACGTTTCAAGGAGCTTCCAAAAAGTATTGACTATCAGGCATATCAATACAAGAATCCTTATGGTCATGTGCTGTCAGGCTGGCGTAAGCATTTAAAATATAAAAAATTCAAATTCTGTAGTATTCAGCACGAGCATTATACCATTGGACTGGCAATTGCCGATATCGCATGGGCAGGGCATGGTTTTGTCTATGTCTATAACCATATGACCAATGAAGTGCTGGAATGGAATGCGATTAATTTCCTGTCACGCAACACTGTGCTGGATGAACAGCCACTGTTTAATCATAGTTATTTCCACAAATCACCTTTTCAGATCGATATCCAGCATGCCAATGGGGTGCGTTATATCAACGTCAGCAAATACGGCGAAATTAAACTCAGTGCCCGGATTTTCTGTGCCGGAACCGATCCACTGAGTATGTGCAGTCCGACCGGTATCAATGGCTGGACCTATACTCAGAAGTTAACTACTTTGGGCTGTGAGGGTTTTTTCATTAACAAGCAGGGTGAAAACATCCAGTTTAATGAACGCAGCTTTGCTTCTCTGGATGACACCTGTGGCTTTTTGCGCCCGGAAACCGCCTGGTTCTGGCTGTCCTGTAATTTCTGGGATGTGAGCCAGAACCGGATTGGAATTAATCTGGCTTCAGGTGTGAATGAAAGTTTTGGCAATGAAAACTGTCTGTGGATCAATGGCAAGATTTATGCATTGGCCGATGTACTGTTTCAGCAGGAATCGGAAAACCAATGGACGATTCAGTCGCTGGATGAAAAATTGAATCTGATGGTGAGTACAGGCTGGCGCCGTTATGAAAATCTGAATCTGCGTCTGGTCGGCAGTCAGTTTAGTCAGTGGCAAGCCAAAGTTTCCGGAACGATCCAACAGGATGATCAGGAAATTATTTTACTGAATGAATATGCCTTGCTTGAACAGCATTATGCCAAGTGGTAAATCATCTTGGGTCATTTAAAAGCCTTCAATTTTGAAGGCTTTTTTGATTTGAGCTTAATCTTTGGCTGCCTGCCAGAAGGCTTCACCGGCCTGAATAGGATCATTGGTTTCGGCTAAAGTCTTCACCCAGACATCATATTGCGCAATCACAGGATGCTGACTAGGATGAAAATCTTTTTTAAACCAGTCCCGATATTGTGGGCCCATGCGGGTCAAGGTGCCGTTGCGGCCAAACAACCAAGGCAGTCCTTTCAGGTTCATTTGCAAACGCTCTAAGACACTGAAGCCATCATGTTTCAGCATGACATTGGCGCGATAGGTGGTATAACTAAACATCAAAAATGTCGTGCTGAGCAGGGTCATTTTGCGCATCCATTCAGGTGTTTTTGCGACATCTTTCATCACGTCAAAAGCCACATCACGATGCTCCATTTCTTCAATCGCATGCCAGGCAAACATGGCACGTACATAAGGATGCCCATCTTTTAAGGTGGATTTCTGACCGTAAAAAGTTTCAGCCATCAGCGCGGTTAAGTGTTCTGCCGCTGCCGTCGTGGCAATATTGAACTGTGCTGAACGATGTTTGAGGTCATAAGCGAACATATTGTTCAAACGTTCAATAAAATCATCGACAGGCATGCCTTGTTCACGCATCAGCTGGTTCATTTTTTCATGGGCAATGCCGTGCTGTGCTTCCTGACGAATAAAATCCGCAACACGTTTTTGCAGCTCCGGGTCTGTGATCTGATCGCGGAACAGGCGTACACTCTGAATAAAATAGCGCTCACCATCTGGAAAGGTCAGGCTCAAGGCATCGAACATGCGGGTCAGAAAGGGATCGCCGCCAAACCAGTAGCGCGGAATTTCATCCAGTTTAAAATCAAGCTGGGTCCGGACCACGGGCTTTATTGAAGATTTTAATACTGCATTCATCTTAGGAATTCTTTTTTGTGACGAGACGGACAGTATGTCGGGGAATCTCGTAATTGTTTTGACAGAGCTTGCCAATTTTTATACATTTTATGCCAAATGAAAATAAAACTGCTGAGACTAAAGCAGGCATCGAGAAGCGCGCATGCAAGAAATTAAAATATCCAATGGCTATATTCAGCTTTGGGCGACCTATCTGCGCGGTCTGAAAATCGAGCCTTTGGAAGCTGACTTTCTGCAAGATGTACATGAAGCGCTTGCGACCCTGATTGATCAGCCTTTTGCCACGCAAGTGCCGCTGGAATTATTAAATCAGCTTCTATTAAAAACCCGGCAATATTTAAACTGTCCGCAACTGATTTTCGAGATCGTGCAGGTCATTCGTCCAGAACATTTTGGTGTGCTCGGTTATATGGCTTCGCGAAGCAGCAGCGTTGCGGAAATGATCCACCATATTATGCGTTTTCAACGACTGGTGATTGATGGCAGTGAGTTTGTACCTTTGCAGTTGAAGCAACATGAACACAGTATTGAATTATATTGGGCTTATCTGGATGAAAAATATAATCTGCTCAATGAGCTGACCATGGCCGCGATGGTGCAGTTGGGGCGTGTCATTTTGCAGGATCATCAACTGTTAGTCCGTTGTGTACGCTTTGCCCATGCGCCCGATAGGGGACAAATGCATTATCAAAAGTTTTTCGCCAGCGAGGTGATATTTTCCCAAGCCTACTATGGCATAGAACTGGATCTACAAGGACTGGCGCATCGGTCTGAGCAAGCTGATCCAATGCTGTTGCAGCTACTGGTTCATCAGGCAGAACAGGCGATTGCAGCCAAGCCACCACTTGAGAATTATCTGGAGCAGGCCCAGCAAATGATTGCCGAACAACTCCGTATCCGGCATCAGGCCATTAAAGTTGAACAGCTTGCCCGTCAGTTGCTGATGTCGACACGGAGTTTGCAGCGCTTATTCAGCACCCATGACACCTCATTTAAAAAACTGCTGGAACAGCAGCGGATTAAACGCTGCGAGCTGCTGTTGCAACAGGAAATGGGGCTGAGCGAGATCGCCGAGCAGCTGGATTATTCTGACCAGTCGGCATTGGCACGGGCCTACAAGGCAGCCACCGGACAGACCTTGTTAGAGCGTAAAAGGCAGTTACACCAACAGCGAAGCTAAAAAAAGCGACCCGTATCGGTCGCTTTTTTATTTTGGGAGGATAACGATATTAAGCGCTGGCTTTGATGTTAGGGAATCTAAACGCAATCGCCGCAATCGCAAAAATGGCCAGAATCCAGCAATAGTACACTCCACCAATCAGTTCAACCGGCGAGATTTTTGCAATAGAACAGGCCAGTAGTAACTGTGCGCCATAAGGAATTAAACCCTGTACCACGCAAGAAAAAATATCCATCAGTGCGGCAGAACGCTTGGGATCTACGCCGTATTCTTTGGCGACTTCACGCGCCATATCACCAGACAGAATAATCGCCACGGTATTATTGGCCACAAAGATATTTGAAAATACCACCAGAAAACTAATCCCAATTTCACCTGCACGTTGCTGACCGACTTTAAACAAACGAGTCAGGCTATAAATGCGCTCAATCAGCCAGCGTAAACCGCCTTCTCGTTGCATGATCGCCGACAGGCCACCCAGGAACATGGATAATAACGCCACTTCAAACATGCCGACAAAGCCGTCATAAATTGAGGTATTCAGTTTGAGCAGATCAAATTCAGCTGTGGCAAACAGACCAAACAAGCCGGAAAGTAGCACGCCAATGGTCAGTACAGCCAGAACGTGTAAACGGCTAAAGGCTAAAATAAATACGGCGATATAAGGTAAAACCAGAAGCCAGTTAAAATCCTTGTATTCCACCGCATTGCTACTGCCAGTACTCAACACGTAAATCAGAATAGTGACAATCGATGCAGGAACCGCAATCCAGACATTGACTCTGAACTTGTCACGTAATTGTACGCGTTGGCTGGTGGTCGCCGCAATGGTGGTGTCTGAAATCATGGACAGGTTATCACCGAACATGGCACCACCGACCACTGCACCAATCGCATAAATCACATCGATATCAGTAACCTGGGTAAAACCAAAAGCGATCGGCGCGCAGGCCGCAATGGTGCCCATGGAGGTACCCATCGCCGTGGCAATAAAGGCCGAGATCACAAATAACATCGGCAGAATAAATGTGGGTGGGATAACCGACAAGCCCATCTGCACAGTGGCATCCACACTGCCGATGGCGCTACTGACGCTGGCAAAAGCACCGGCCAGCATAAACACCATAAACATCAGAATTAAGTTCGGATGACTGGCACCTCTAAGGAATTCCTCAATGCCCTGGTTGAGTTTGCCGCGATATACTAATGCAGCCAAGATAATCGCAGGCAGGGCAGCCACAGGCGCTTTCACCTGATAGAACGCGAACTCGGTTCCGATCATGGAATGATAGATCCCGCTACCCAAAAATATGGTTAAAAATACAATAAGCGGCAGCAGTGCAATGGCGCGTGCCTGCACTGTAGCCTCAGAATCAGTCTGCATAGGAGATAAAAAAGTAAGAGAATAGGACTAGTATAAAGCAGGTTTTGCAATTTCAGAAAACTTTAAATGAATGCGCTAACATCTGCATTTTTATTAATTTTTATATGATAAAAATAAGTTTATCTAAATATTCAAGATTTTAGGTAATAGCAAAATTAGGCATCTTTGATCATTGTGAAAAAAATCAAAATAATCGTAAATAGACCCTTCCGAATTGTTTTGAAATCTTCGCACAGGAAATGAAGTACTCGAGGTCGGTATCGCAGACTGTTCATTGGACAAAAAATAGCGTTACAATGCGATGTCTTGTATTTCTACATAGTCAATGCCTCAAGTTTGAAACACGTTAAGGAAAATATCACCCTATGTCACGTTTAGCCGCCCGATTTGCACAACTTAAATCTCAACAGCGTAAAGCTTTAGTTTCTTATGTAATGGCTGGTGATCCGCATCCAGAAATTACGGTGCCTTTGTTGCATGAGATGGTGGATGCGGGTGTCGACGTGATTGAGCTGGGACTTCCTTTCTCAGACCCGATGGCAGATGGACCGGTGATTGCGCTAGCTGCTGAACGTGCTCTGGCTGGTGGGACCAATACACTGGATGCACTGCATATGGTGAAAGAATTTCGCTTGAAAGACCGCGAAACACCAGTGGTGCTGATGGGTTATCTGAATCCGGTTGAAGTAATTGGCTATGAAAAGTTTGTGGCTTATGCCTATGAATGTGGAGTAGACGGCGTACTGCTGGTGGACTTACCGCCAGAAGAAGCAAAAAGTCTGGGTGAAGTACTGGAAAAATATGACATGGATCAGATTTTCCTGCTGGCACCAACTTCAACCGATGCACGTATTCAACATGTAGCAAAACAGGCCAGCGGCTTTATTTACTATGTGTCACTGAAAGGCGTGACTGGTGCAGCAACTTTAGATGTTTCTGAAGCTGCTGCACGCATTCAAAAGATTAAAGCTGTGACTGATGTTCCTGTAGGCGTAGGTTTCGGTATCAGTGATGCTGCATCTGCGAAAGCGATGGGTGTTGCTGCCGATGCAGTTATTGTGGGTAGTGCGTTTGTAAAGCAGTTTGCAACGCTCGCACCAGAACAAGCCGTTATTGCGACGGTGAATAAAGTCAAGGAGCTTCGAGCAGCGCTCGATGAGTTAGTATGAGTCAACAACTGAAATCAGGCAAAATTCTGAGCCCATCGACCCCATGGACGGAGCGTACTGTTCCGGGCATTCAGGTACCCGATGAGCAAACGGCATATAAAGCGACATTTACCGAGCCTACGATTGAGTGCCCTGAATGTCATGCATTGGTGACCCGTACTGCCATGTCATTCAATGCCTATGTATGCCCGCAATGTGATGAACATTTGCGTATGAAAGCCCGTGAACGTCTGAACTGGTTCTTTGACCAGGTGCAAACAGAATTGGGTCAGGAATTTGTAGCCAAAGATCCACTGAAATTTGTCGATAGCAAAGCCTATCCAGACCGTATGGCAGAAGCGCAAAAGAAAACCGGTGAAACTGAAGCGCTGGTCGTGATTCAAGGTTTGCTGAAAGGCGTACCGATGATTGCCTGTGCATTTGAATTCGACTTTATGGGTGGTTCGATGGGTACAGTAGTGGGTGACCGCTTTGTTCAGGCAGCAGAACGTGCGATTGAAACCCGTCAGCCCCTGATCTGTTTTGCTGCTTCTGGTGGTGCACGTATGCAGGAAGGCATGTTGTCCCTGATGCAAATGGCGCGTACTTCGGCTGCGATCCAGCGTTTAAAAGAAGCAGGTCTGCCTTATGTGGTCGTACTGACTCATCCGGTATACGGTGGTGTAACTGCCTCATTGGCAATGTTGGGTGATGTACATCTTGCCGAACCGAAAGCGATGATTGGTTTTGCCGGTAAACGTGTGATCGAACAGACCGTACGTGAAAAACTGGAAGAACCGTTCCAGCGCGCGGAATATTTGCTTGATCATGGGGTAATCGATCAGATTGTTCACCGTCATGCATTACGTGATACAGTTTATCGTATCGTTACGAAGTTGATGAATTTGCATTGAACACAGCACCCTTAGCAACAGATTCTTTAAATACATGGCTCGATTATTGGAGCCATGTTCACGTTACGGGTATTGATTTAGGTCTGGAACGGGTTATTCCTGTGGCTGAAAAGCTGGGCGTGACATCTCCAGAGGCCAAAGTGCTGACGGTGGCAGGAACCAATGGTAAGGGTTCGACCACCACCACGCTGGCCGCGATCCTGAATGCGCAAGGCTTCAAGGTCGGGCTATATCAATCCCCCCACGTGTACCGTTTCAATGAGCGTGTTAAATTGCGCGGCATTGAAGTGGAAGATCAGTTGCTGATTGATGCTTTTGTTCAGGTCGATCAGGCTCGTCGCGAATGCGGTTTGAGCCTGTCTTTCTTTGAAGCCACGACACTGGCTGCTTTTGTGATTTTTAAAGATCAATGCTGTGATGTCTGGGTGCTGGAAGTTGGCTTAGGCGGCCGTCTGGATGTGGTCAATGTGGTCAATCCGGATGTGGCGGTGATTACCAATATTGGTCTGGATCATACTGACTGGCTTGGTGACACCATCGAGAAAATTGCTTTTGAAAAGGCCGGAATTATTCGCCCGGATATTCCAGTCGTGTTTGGTGGACAGCAACAGATCCCGCAAGCCATTCTAAATAAAGCTCAAGAATGTAATGCATCTTTGTATGCAATCAACCGTGATTATTTCTATAAAGCCTTTGAAGATGGCCAAAGCTGGGCTTTTGCTTCATCGGGTACGACCTTAAAACTCCCAACAGGTTCGCTGGCACTGGATAATATTTCTACCGCCGTGGCCGCCATTCTGCTGAGCGGATTAAACGTCAGCCAGCAGGCAATTGCACAAGGCATTCAAACGGCAAAATTGCCGGGACGGTTTGAAATCCGTCAAATCCAGAATAAAACCGTGATTTTTGATGCAGGACATAACCCGCATGGGGTGGAATTTCTGCTGAAACAATTACGAGATTATTTAAATTACAATCAAAAATATAATGAAGTCATTTGTGTATTTTCAATGCTGGCAGATAAAGATATAAATTCTGTCGTCAAGTTATTGAAAGACACGGTTCAATTGTGGAAAATTGCACCATTATTCCTCCCACGTGCGGCAGAGGTCACAGTTTTGGCTGATGCTTTAAGCGGTGAGGCGGTAGAACAATTTGACAATGTAAAATTAGCTTTTAAATCAGCACTGGATCAAACAGATAATAATCAGCTGATTTTGGTATGTGGATCATTTCATACCTTAGAAGCGGTATGGGAGTATTTGGAAGAATGTCAATGAATAACAAACAGCGCTGGATGGGCGGTGTTGTTTTACTCGGTGGTGGTGTTTTATTGACAGCATTACTCCTGAAAGGCCAAGATGAAATCAATCAGGACCGTCAGCAAAATCCGGCACAGGCTGCGGAAGTTGAAAATAAAGAGGCAGGCAATCATTCGCTCGGTTCTTTGACGGTCGATGTAGAAACAGAAAAGCGTTTACTTGAACAGCAACGCCGTGATCGCGAAAAAGCGGTTGCAGAACAGGAGGCGCGTGCAGCCGAATTTTTAGCGATGCAACAGCAGGCTGAAGCAGATGCTGCACGTAAAGCGGCTGAAGAATATGCTGCCCTGAATGCACACCGCCTAGGACAGCAAAGTTCCGATAATATTCCACCAGAACTGGTGGAAGATGAACAGGCCAAGCAGAAACGTCTGGCTGAAGAAAAAGCGGTGCAAGAAAAAAAGTTAGCCCAGCAGCAGCTGGTACAACAAAAAGCCAATAGTTCTACTGACGCAGCCAAGAAAGAAGCAGAGCGTAAAGCTGCTGAAAGTAAAGCTGCTGAAGAAAAACGCAAGTTAGAGCAACAGCAAAAAGCCGAAGCAGAACGTAAGGCGGCTGAAGCAAAACGTAAAACCGAGGAAGAGCGTAAAGCGGCTGAAAAGAAAGAAGCTGAACGTAAAGCTGCCGAGGAAAAACGTAAAGCTGACGAAAAACGTAAAGCTGAAGAAGCCAAGAAAAAGGCTACAGCCGAAGAAGCCAAGAAGAAAGCAGAAGCTGAGCAGGCGCGTAAGTTACTGGAAGGTGAAGAGGACAAGCAATGGATGGTACAGGTGGCACTGGCAGCGAATGAAGCCAATGCGGATGCTGTAGCAGCCAAACTGCGTGCCAAAGGTTATAAAGTCACGAAAAGCTCAACTTCTAAAGGTGTACGCATCATGGTGGGGCCGTCCAAAGACCGTGAGACTGCAGATGCACTTCGTAAGAAAATTGCGTCTGATGCCAGCCTGAATATGAAATCAGCTTGGGTGAATGACTGGGTGCCGCTGGATAAGCGTTAATTCTTTGTATTAATCAAAGTTTCTGTAGATGGATTCTTGAGTTGCTCGCGAATCCATTTTACATTTTCAGGCGTGAATAACTTTTCGATATTGCTCCAAATGGCATGAAAGCCATAACCGCCATGTTTCATTTCCTGTAGCGCCTGCTCAATCGGCCAATGTTCAAAAATAATTCGGTACATGGCGACACTTGCACCAGTGCGGTCTGAACCGTGATAACAATGCAGGAGCACCTTTTGGTGATTTTGTTGTGCTTGCTGAATCAGTAGCATAATTTTCAATAAATCTTCCCGATCAATTGCCCAGGTATGTATGGGTACATGATGTAGCTGAAAGTTTTCATTGCTCAAAACAAAGCTGTCTTGATCCCGTGAACGTAAATTAATAACCACATTGATTTGATGCTGCTTTAATAAAGGAATGAGTTCAGTTGAAGGCTGCTCACTACGATAAACAAAATTGCTGATTTGATGAAAATTATGATTCTGATGAATGGGCTGTCCCCAATGCTGAGGACGTTGAGGTTCAGGCAGGGCAGGCGTAGTCATGCAACCTGTGGTTAGGAGGTAGCCACTCATGAGAATTGGAAATATGCAGATTTTCATACAGAGCATAGATGTTGTTTTTGTTATTTCAAGTTTAAAGTGGATATGAGATTTTGAATATAAAAAAGCCTATCCGAAGACAGGCTGTATAGAGAAATCGAACCCGTAGCACGTCAATGTAGTATTCGATAAAGCATTAAATCTGGAAAATAGAGTTTCTCTTATTCTTTACTACGAGCTCCATCTTATCCTGTGCTACGCGCTTCGCTTGTCTTGCGCAAAATTAAAAAGGAGTCCTTTTAATTTTGCTCAGGATGTGGCGTTAAGCGAAGGTAAGGCGTGACAGCGGTATAACCTTTTGGAAAACGTTGCTTGATTTCCTCCTCATCCTTCAATGAAGGGACAATCACCACATCATCGCCATGCTGCCAGTTTGCAGGCGTTGCCACTTTATGGCTATCGGTGAGTTGCAGCGAATCTATCACACGCAAGATTTCATGGAAATTACGACCGGTCGATGCAGGATAAGTAATAATCAAACGGACTTTTTTATTGGGGTCAATGACCACTAAAGAACGGACCGTTAGAGTTTCGCTGGCATTCGGATGAATAAAGTCATACAGCTCGGAAACTTTGCGATCCTGATCGGCAATGATGGGGAAATTCACTGTGGTGTTCTGGGTTTCATTGATGTCTTTAATCCAGCCATGATGCGATTCAACATCATCGACCGACAAGGCAATGGCTTTCACGCTACGTTTTGCAAACTCGTCTTTCAGTTTTGCGGTATAGCCAAGCTCAGTCGTACATACTGGTGTATAGTCAGCAGGGTGTGAAAATAAAATGCCCCAGCTATCACCCAGAAAGTCATAAAAATTAATCAGGCCTTCACTGGATTGCTGTTCAAAATTCGGTGCGGTATCGCCTAGACGTAAACTCATCTTTTTAGCCTCAATTGGTCTTTTAGTGTCGAGATACGATTTAATATGAATCAATTTTTTTATGATTAAAAATAGTGTTTTTTGCTTTCTTTATGAGTAAATTGCATAAGTAGGATATCCGTCTATCCAGAAGCGCAAAAATCAGTCACTTAATTGACTATGTTGCACAGGGAAAATTTGCTACATTACTTTGCCTTAGATCTTAGGGCTAGAACTAAGGATCAGATTTTTTTAGCGGTTTTACAGCAAAACCCTTGTAGTTCAAATTTCTAGCACCATAATAACGACTAAGAACATATTCATTTGACAAGCAAGATTTAGAGAGTCTATTCATGTTGGCAAGTCTGATCGGAGGAATCTTCGGTACCAAAAATGAGCGCGAACTCAAACGCATGCGTAAAATCGTAGACAAGATTAATGTGCTCGAGCCGACGATATCTACCCTTAGCGATGCAGACTTATCTGCAAAAACTGAAGAATTCAAACAACGATATAATAAGGGTGAAACCCTCGATAAACTATTGCCTGAAGCATTTGCAGTCTGTCGTGAAGCCGCGAAGCGGGTGATGGGCATGCGTCATTATGACGTGCAGCTGATCGGTGGTATTACCTTGCATGAAGGTAAAATCGCAGAAATGCGTACCGGTGAAGGTAAAACCCTGATGGGTACTTTGGCCTGTTATCTGAATGCCATCAGTGGTCAGGGCGTGCATGTCATTACCGTGAACGATTACCTGGCACAACGTGATGCCGAGTTGAACCGTCCATTATTCGAATTTTTGGGTCTAAGCATCGGCATTATTTATTCCATGCAAAATCCGATGGAAAAAGCTGAAGCTTATCGTGCCGATATTACTTACGGTACCAATAACGAATTTGGCTTTGACTACCTGCGTGACAACATGGTGTTCTCGCTAGTAGAGAAAAAGCAGCGTGGTTTGACCTATGCGATTATCGATGAGGTCGATTCGATCCTGATTGATGAAGCACGTACCCCGTTGATTATTTCCGGTCAAAGTGAAGATTCTTCACAGCTTTATGCAGCCATCAATAATATTCCACCAAAATTACAGGCACAGAAAGAAGAGAAAGTGCCGGATGGCGGTCACTTCTGGATTGATGAAAAACAGCGTTCAGTTGAAATTACTGAAGTGGGTTTTGAAACCATTGAAAGTGAACTGATAGAAATGGGCTTGTTGGCAGAAGGCGAGAGCTTGTATTCAGCATCGAACCTAAACCTGTTGCATCATGTTACTGCAGCGATCCGTGCGCATTATCTCTATCAGCGTAATGTCCAATACATCATCAACGATGGTGAAGTGATTATTGTCGATGAAAATACCGGTCGTACTATGCCGGGACGTCGTTGGTCTGAAGGTTTGCATCAAGCCGTAGAAGCCAAAGAAGGTCTGGAAATCCAGCCAGAAAACCAGACTCTGGCAACCACAACCTTCCAGAACTATTTCCGTCTGTATAAAAAACTGTCCGGTATGACCGGTACTGCTGATACTGAAGCAGCGGAAATGAAAGAAATTTATGGTCTGGATGTGGTGCTGATTCCAACTCACCGTCCAATGATCCGTGATGACCAGAACGATTTAATCTATTTAAATCGTGAAGGCAAATATAACGCCATTATTCAAGAAATTCAGCGTGTGCATGAAGCTGGTGTTGCACCAATTCTGATTGGTACAGCCACCATTGAAGCTTCTGAGATCCTGTCGGATAAGCTAAAAGCTGCAGGGATCCAGCATGAAGTACTGAATGCCAAACAGCACGAACGTGAAGCCGATATTATTGCGCAGGCCGGTGCGCCGCGTGCAGTGACGATTGCCACTAACATGGCCGGTCGTGGTACCGACATTTTGTTGGGTGGTAACTGGAAGGCGTTGCTGGCTAAAATTGAAAACCCGACTCCTGAAGATGAAACTCGTCTGAAAGCAGAATGGGATGTTAATCACCAGGCCGTGCTGGATTCAGGCGGTTTGCATATTATCGGTTCCGAGCGTCATGAATCACGCCGTATCGATAACCAGCTGCGTGGCCGTGCCGGTCGTCAGGGTGACCCGGGTGTATCACGTTTCTACCTGTCACTTGAAGATGACTTGATGCGTATTTTCGCCGGTGATCGCGTAGTCGGCATGATGCGTGCCATGGGCTTGCAGGAAGATGAAGCGATTGAGCACAAAATGGTGTCTCGCTCGATTGAAAATGCGCAGCGTAAAGTGGAAGCACGTAACTTCGATATTCGTAAGAACTTGCTGAAATACGATGACGTGAATAACGAACAGCGTAAGATCATTTATAGTCAGCGTGATGACATTTTGGCAGAAAATTCACTGCAGGATTATATTGAAGAAATGATCCGTGAAGTGATGCAGGGTGTGATCGCCAACTATATTC
This sequence comes from Acinetobacter lwoffii, assembly GCA_013530545.1. Lineage (GTDB taxonomy): Bacteria > Pseudomonadota > Gammaproteobacteria > Pseudomonadales > Moraxellaceae > Acinetobacter > Acinetobacter lwoffii_G. The sequence continues at coordinate 5,003 of SPVA01000068.1, read as the reverse complement.
CACCTGAATCGATTCATGACCAGTGGGATATTGAAGGTCTGGAACTGGCGCTACGTGAAGATCTTTCGATGGATCTTCCTATCGGGCAATGGCTGGAACAGGACCGTCGTCTGGATGAAGAAGCTTTGGTGGTTCGTATTACCGATGAAGTGCTGAACCGCTACCGTTCGCGTCGTGAACAAATGGGTGGGGAATCTGCAGCATCGCTTGAACGTCACTTTATGCTGAATTCTCTGGACCGTCATTGGAAAGAGCATCTGGCGGCTATGGATTACTTGCGTCAGGGTATTCATTTACGTGGTTATGCGCAGAAGAATCCGGAGCAGGAATACAAAAAAGAAGCTTATAACCTGTTTGTGAACATGCTGGGTACGATCAAATCCGATGTCGTGACAGATCTGTCACGCATCCACGTACCGACCCCTGAAGAGCTGGCGGAAATGGAAGCACAGCAGCAGGCACAGGCTGAGGCAATGCGTTTGCAGTTATCTCATGAAGAGTTTGACGGCTTGTTGGCAGGCGACCATGAGGTGACGACCGAGCAAAATGCTCAGGCCAATCCGGTAGCACCAGTTTTTGAAGCACCGGCAAGTCGTAATGCACCTTGTCCATGTGGTTCAGGCCTGAAATACAAACAGTGTCATGGTAAGATCTAAACGCTATTAAAAATCAGAGCCCCATGGCTCTGATTTTTTTATGTATGAAGATTTTTCAGAAATTGAATACTGTTTGCAGTCTTAGGAATTAAATGCTATTTAATGGCTCATTCAACACCTCAAAGTGGAATAACCTGAATGGAAAAAGTATTAAAAACGCTCATGATTGCCGCTTTGGCAATGCCTGCCTTAAGTTTTGCCCAAACTGCAGCGACCACAACAATTGATAAAGTTCAGCAAGCGGTGGGTACGACTACTGCTCAAGTACAACGTACCGATGCACAAGTGACTGTGGCAAGCCCACGTACCGGCATCCGTTATACCTTTGCCAACCAGAATCGTCCGATTGTGTTGCAGACGGCTGCGATTGCAGCTGCCAATGCGGCAAATGCAGACCGTATTGTTGCTACAAATCCGGCACTTTCTACTGCAAGTCAACAACAGGCGAAACAGGCTTTGCTAAGCGAATCTGGACAACTTGCACAAAATTAAAAATATCTTATTTTAAAAATGTAGAAACCAGTCTTGATGACTGGTTTTTTATTGTGAAAATCCATAACAAATCTCAGGCTGGCTCAGGCTTTGGCTCGATTTTTTGTTGCAGATCAACTAAGCTGTATTTTTCTAAAACTTCAATATTGGACTTTAAAATGGCAGTTGGTGACGTATCTATGCCACAGATGCATGTGGTGAAAGGGGTTAAAATTGGTTCGGCTGAAGCCTATGTGCGCTATCAGAACCGACGTGACCTGGTGATATTTGAACTGGCTGCAGGCTCCAATGTTGCAGGGGTGTTTACCCAGAATGCCTTTTGTGCAGCACCAGTGCATGTATCTAAAGCCCATTTGCAAGCGGGTAATCCACGTTACCTGGTAATCAATACCGGAAATGCCAATGCAGGAACAGGCCCTACAGGCATGGCAAATGCAGAAGCCACCTGTGCCAAGCTGGCTGAACTTGCAGGCGTACAGGCTGCTGAAGTGTTGCCATTCTCGACTGGTGTGATTGGTGAGCAGCTTCCAATGGAGCGTTTGCTTACAGGTTTACAGCCTGCGCTGGATTCATTGCGTGATGATGCCTGGGTCGATGCAGCAACTGGAATCATGACCACAGATACCACCCCGAAAGGTGCTTCAGAACAGTTCGAGCTGGATGGTGTGACTTATACCATGACCGGTATTTCCAAAGGTGCAGGCATGATTCGTCCCAATATGGCGACCATGCTGGGTTATGTTGCGACGGATGCACCGATCAGCCGTGAACTGGTTCAACAGTTATTAACTGAAACAGTCAATGTCTCGTTTAACCGTATTACCATTGATGGCGATACCTCAACCAATGACTCATGTATCTTTATTGCTACGGGTCAGGCCGGTGGTGCTGAGATCACTTCAACTGAAGATCCGCGTTATGCAGTGGTGCTAGACGTATTGACACGTACCATGAAACGCCTTGCGCAACTGATTGTACGTGATGGTGAAGGTGCGACTAAGTTCATTACCGTGACTGTGGAAGGTGGCGGCAATACTCAAGAGTGCTGCGATATTGCCTATAGCATTGCGCATTCACCGCTGGTCAAAACCGCGATTTTTGCTTCTGATCCAAACTGGGGCCGTATTCTGGCTGCGATTGGTTATGCCGGTGTGCCGAATTTAGACGTTGCAAAAATTCAGGTTTGGTTAGATGATGTACAAATCTGTAAAGATGGTGGTGCGGCAGCAGACTATACTGAAGCAGCCGGTGCACGTGTGATGGCCCAGGCTGAAATGACGATTCGTGTTGATCTTGGACGAGGTCAGGCAAAAGATACGGTTTATACCTGTGATCTGTCGTATGACTACGTAAAAATCAATGCAGATTATCGCTCATAATTCAGATCGTTTCTAAAGCCTCCGTTGTGGGGCTTTTTTTATATCTTGTAGTTTTTAATGACTGGTCAAAAATAGCACTTCGCCAGAGCTGACCGGGATGTAGGGTGAAAGGTTCATTGAATAGTGAACCATGAGGGTAGAGTAAGAATTGTGATGAATGATGCGACCAAATTAATAGCCAATGAAGCTAAATCGATTGTGCAGGCGCATTTAGATCGTTTGGGTGTTCCTCAAGAACATCAAATGAGCCAGCAGGAAAAATTGGACAAATTTGCACAGATCAAGGCAGAGCTGGAAAAACAGGATGCTGTTTTGGTGGCGCATTATTATTGTGATCCTGAAGTGCAAGAACTGGCTGAACTGACCGGTGGCTGTGTTTCCGATTCACTGGAAATGGCGCGTTTTGGTCGCGATCATCCGGCTTCAACGCTTGTGGTGGCTGGTGTGAAATTTATGGGCGAAACCTCTAAAATTCTTTCACCCCATAAAACCGTGCTGATGCCTACCCTGGAAGCGACCTGTTCACTGGACTTGGGTTGTCCTGTCGATGAATTTACCGCTTTTTGCGATGCGCACCCGGATCATACCGTGGTGGTTTATGCTAACACGTCAGCGGCCGTGAAAGCCCGGGCCGATTGGGTCGTCACTTCAAGCTGTGCAGTGGAAATTATCGAACATCTGGACAGTCTGGGCGAAAAAATCATCTGGGCACCCGATCAGCATCTGGGTCGTTATATCCAGAAAAAAACCGGTGCAGAGATGTTGCTCTGGGATGGCGCCTGTATCGTGCATGAAGAATTCCGTTCACGCGGTATTGCCAATATGAAAGCACTCTATCCAGATGCTGCGGTTCTGGTACATCCTGAATCACCGATGTCTGTAGTCGAGATTGCTGATGCCGTGGGTAGCACTTCGCAACTGATTAAAGCAGCGCAGACTTTGCCACATCAACGTTTAATCGTGGCTACTGATCGCGGCATTTTTTATAAAATGCAGCAGGCAGTACCGGATAAAATCCTGATTGAAGCACCAACCGCAGGAGAGGGGGCGACCTGTCGTTCTTGTGCGCATTGCCCTTGGATGGCCATGAACGAGCTGGATGGTATCTTGCATGTGTTACAGCATAAAGATCAGGAAGTATATGTCGATCCGGTACTTGCGGAACGAGCAAAGCTGCCTCTAGATCGCATGCTGAACTTTAGTGCCAGACTAAAACGTTAAAATTTGTATAAAAAATGTCTGAAGCGATTGATAAATAAACGCTTGAAGCGTTTTTTCGGTTTTTTTTAAATATAGGTGTTGACGTCTCCGGGCGTCACGCCTAGAATGCACACCGTACCGAACGATGTTCGATACGAAAGCTGAGATGAATCGGAGCATAGCACAGCCTGGTAGTGCACCTGGTTTGGGACCAGGGGGTCGTAGGTTCGAATCCTACTGCTCCGACCAATTCTTCAAGGCAAATGATGTTTGCATCAGTAACGCGCTTGTAGCTCAGTTGGATAGAGCATCCGCCTTCTAAGCGGATGGTCACAGGTTCGAATCCTGTCAGGCGCGCCATTTGGTCGCTTGATGTTAAGAATCAAAATGATGGTGGATGTAGCTCAGTTGGTAGAGCCCTGGATTGTGATTCCAGTTGTCGCGGGTTCGAATCCCGTCATTCACCCCAACTTTTAAAGTTGAAATCGGAGCATAGCACAGCCTGGTAGTGCACCTGGTTTGGGACCAGGGGGTCGTAGGTTCGAATCCTACTGCTCCGACCATCTCCTTCAAGATGGTCGAGATAAAAGATACCGCGTTAAGCGGTTTTTTTTATGCCTGAAATTCAATGTGAATAAAAAATATACAATTGTTATCGGTGGCTATCATGATGAATGCTCGAACCCCTATTAAATTATTTTTCATCTAATAAAACTGTGCATTGAAGATTGCTTTCTTCTCGCATTGCTTCACTTTTAATTTTAATCATTCAACAATTCAACCAGAGTTTATCTATAGAGTGATTATCTTGTTGAATGGAATTTTAATGGATGGAGGAGGATTATATTTTTAAAATGGGTAAGGGATTCCATAGTAAATCTATTTTATTAACTCATCTGTTGTGTTTGATCTGAAATAAAGACAATAAAAAATTTTTAGATAGATATAGCAATTAAATTAACTAGAAATATCCTTTGATAAGTAAATAAACTACTTTAAAACATCAATAATTGAATAAATTTTGAGTGAAAAATAGAAAAACCTGTATTTTTTGTAGAATAAATAAACAGTCGTGATATTTTTGCTGAATTATTTAAAAATAGGGGTTGTATTGGGTCGGGAATCCTGTAGAATGCACATCCATCGGCGGTGATGAGGATTAAAACTTCTGATAAAACAGTAACTTAGTTGAGTTTGATTGGGTTGGGTTTTATTTGATAAGTTTAAAAATAATCTGATTTACTGGTTGACTTTCTGAAAAGAAAGCGTAATATAG
>SPVA01000020.1 GCA_013530545.1 Acinetobacter lwoffii | reverse complement strand
CATGCGAGATATTATAAGTCTCGGCAAGTTGTGTGCAGCTAATAGAGTTTGGTTCTGTCATGAGAAAGCCCATATAAATGGGTAATGTACAAGTTGCTGTAGAAGCATGTTTAGTTCGTTTGATCACAGATACGTTATAAAGTAGTTTGAGACTTTTTTAAATCCGTCAATGCGTAAGTCCTATCTAATAAAGGTCAAAAAAAAATTCCTCAATAGACCATCCAAATCTATTGAGGAGTACCAAAATGGTGAATAAGTAACGCTTAAAAAATTATGACAATAGTTTCGCTTTAAAGTAGTTGAATACAGATTTGGCAGCATGGGTTTTTTCAACCACCTGCTCAGTCCAGTGATTCGGTAGAGAACATTTAGCGAGACCTACCCATACAGTAGAAAACTGTTTCATAAAGCTGGCTTCGTTATAATGAATGCCATATTCTGCACAGAGCGCTTTGATTTTTGGCGCAACCTGCGCATAGCGATTGGCGGGCATGTCTGGGAATAAATGATGCTCAATCTGATGGCTCAAATTGCCACTCAAGATATGTAGCCAGGTTGTTCCACTAAAATTGCTCGAACCACGAATCTGGCGTAAATACCACTCGGCACGGGTTTCATTGTCAGTATTGTCCATTTCAAAGGTTTCAGCATCTTCAGTGAAATGACCGTTAAAAATGACAGCAGAAGCCCATAGACTGCGAATCACATTGGCCACCGCATTTCCGGTAAATACCGGAATGGCGTTTGGGCCGGCAATGAGCGGGAAAAATACATAATCTTTTAACACCTGACGTCGCATTTTCTGGCGTAAAGGTGCTGCTTCTTCCCAGACTTCTTTCCAGGTCTTGGTTTTATAGGCAATCACATCTTCCAGATGCAGGCGTTGCAGGCCAACATACCATTCGAAAAATACCATTAACTGAATGCCCAGTGGAATATTGAACAGAAAGCGTGGTTCCCACTTCTGCGATTCACTGACTCGAATCAGTCCATAACCCACATCATGATCCATCCCGACAATATTGGTATAAGTATGGTGAATATAGTTATGGGTGTATTTCCAGTCATCGCCGGTTGAAATCGTATCCCAGTCATAGGTCGCACCGTTCAGACTCGGATCATTCATCCAGTCGAACTGGCCATGCATGACATTGTGGCCGAGTTCCATATTTTCCACGATTTTGGAAAGACCGAGCAGACCTGTCCCCGCCAGCCATACCGGTGGCAACCAACCGGCAAACATCAGCATGCCACGTGAGGCAATTTCGCTATAGCGGACAAAGTTGCGGATTTTATAAATATATTCGGCGTCTTTTTCCCCCAGATCATCCATGACCTCGCGGCGGATCGCATCGACTTTGGCACCGAATTCCTCAATCTGTTCAGGACTAAGAAATTGGCTTTTGCTATGTCGTTTAAAATCAATTTGCATATTCATGGGAGCACCTTCTTATAGTTTAATTAATGGCTTATCAATAGTTTATAAATTAATCACCACAGGACTCACTGCCTGAGAAATGCACAGTTTGATCTGGGTATTATTACCATGATCAATTTCACCGGTCAGGACATTTCGTACCGAACCACTGACCTTGGTACAGGAACAGGTGTTGCAGATGCCCATCCGGCAGCCATGCGCTGGTCGCAAGCCGGATTTTTCGGCACTTTCCAGTAAATTGGACTGTGCCTGAAACTCTTGCTGCGATCTTAAAAACTGTACCGGCTGTGCTTTAATTTTTTCATCGATTACAATCTGGAAATATTCCGAATGAAAATTGGATTTCAAATCCAGTTTATCAACGATTTTCAGTGCAGCTTTCATCATCCCGGCAGAGCCACAGGCGTAAATTTTTCGTTCTGCAAAGTCTGGCACCAGCTTTTGCAATAAGCTCTGCGTCAGATGCTGCTGGTGTTCCACGGTATTGAAATGGTGATATTTCAAGTTTGGATGCATGAGAGCCAAGGTTTTTAGTTCAGCATGAAAGGCATCATCTCGAGTGAAATAAATCAGGTCGATCTGTTCCAGAGACTGAATGACTGCTTTTTGCAGCAAGGAATAAATTGCGGTAATACCACTGCCTGAAGCCAGAAATAAAATCGGCTGCGTGGATTTTTGCAAGGTGAACTCACCTTGCGGTTGTGAAATTTCAATCACAGCACCAATTTGCATTAGACTTAAGGCACGTGACACTTTGCCCTGCTGTTTAACCGCAATGATCAAATCGCCATTTTTCAATACCGTCACCACAGAATAATGTCGCTGATGTCGTACACCATCGAGCCTGATGGTCACGGCAATATTCTGACCGGGCTGAAATGCCTTGGTTTTAAAATTATGATTTGGCCGTATATGAATCTTGAAAAAGTCAGGGCTGATGGCCTGTATGCCCATAACGGCAGTCTTAACTTTTTTGATTGCCCAAGTTGGATGGATTTTTTCACCAATAAAATCAATGAAATCTTCCCGAATCCAATGCGGCTGATAGGTTTGCATACTTGTCATTTTTATCCCCTTATCCGCAGACAGTTTTATTAATGCACAACTGTCTAATTATTATGTTTCTCAGGATAAAGAATTCTCATGTTCAGACCATGTCAATACAGGTCAAATTATGGGTGTATGCCATATAATGCAGTTTTTTGTCAGACAATCTCCTCTAAAAGTTCAGCCTCAATGGGTTTATGAAGTCAAAAAATCATGAGTACACTTTTCTCTCTGCTAAACTTTCACATAAAAAAACTGATCTCAAATAGAGATCAGTTTTTAAGAAATAGAGATTTTTAGATTAAATAGGGCTCTAACCTGCTACCTGCTCCAAAAGCACAGTACCATATAATTCACGCAGATCTTTTTTCAGCATTTTGCCAGTACCGCTGAGAGGAATCGAATCCACAAATATGACTCGGTCTGGAATCTGCCATTTGGCTACCTTGTCAGCATAATAATCTAGCAGATCAGTTTCACTCAACTGGCTGTCCGGTTTTTTAATCGCAATCAATACCGGGCGTTCATCCCATTTAGGATGCTGGGCGGCAATGACCGCAGCCATCGCAACTTCCGGATGCCCCATGGCAATATTTTCTAGCTCTACCGATGAAATCCATTCGCCGCCAGACTTGATTAAATCTTTGGAACGGTCACTGAGTTTCATAAAGCCATCCTGATTCAGCGTGGCAATATCACCGGTATCAAACCAGCCATCGCTAGTCAGTGCAGATTCTTCCTTACCGAAATAATGACTGATAACCCAATGCCCTTTAATCTGTAAATTTCCTGTGGTCTGTCCATCACGCTCAATTTCGTGTGTACCTTTTTCGGCATCCGTTAAACGCAGATCAACCCCAAATGGTGGACGTCCCTGGGAAAGACGAATCTGCAATTTTTCTTCATCAGACAGATGCAAATGTTTGGTTTTGAGCTGATTGGCCGTGCCTAATGGGCTGGTTTCAGTCATGCCCCAGGCATGAATCGTTTCACAGTTAAACTGCTCTTTGAACGCTTTGAGCATGGCCGGCGGGCATGCCGATCCACCCACTACATTCCGTTTTAGGCTTTCCAGTTTGGAGCCTGACTGGTGTGCTGCAGCAATTAAACCCTGCCAGATAGTTGGTACACCAAGTGCTACCGAAACCTGATAAGTATCAATCAGGTTGACCAGACTGGCACCATCCAGACCCGGTCCAGGAAGGACCAGGGTACATCCCACCATCGCGGCAGCATACGGTGTTCCCCAAGCATTGACATGGAACATCGGCACGACCGGCAACATAATATCCCGAGCCGAGACATTTAATGAATCCGGTAAAATAATGGCATAGCTATGCAATACCGTAGAGCGATGGCTATATAATACGCCTTTAGGATTGCCCGTGGTTCCGGAGGTATAACACAAAGAACTTGCTGAATTTTCATCAAGCACTGGCCATTCAAATTCTGCATTTTGCCCAGCCATCAGCTCATCATAAAACTGAACTTCTGGAATCGCTTCGCTGACTGCCGGATCCGCCGCATCCAGACAGATAAAATGCTCGACTGAGCTCAACAGCGCTTTCACGGCTTTAATTAAAGGAACAAAAGTTTTATCGAAGAGCAGCACACGATCCGCAGCATCATTGATAATAAAAATCAGCTGTTCCGGAAATAAGCGCGGATTAATGGTATGACAGACCAGGCCGCTGCCAGAAATGGCATACCAGGACTCTAAATGACGATGGTTATTCCAGGCAATAGTCGCGACCCGATCTCCTTGCGCCAAGCCGAGTTGTTGTAATGCATTGGCAAAACGTTTCGAGTTTTGATGAATTTCTCCCCAATTGGTCACTGTAATACTGGTATCGGTATTTCTGGAAATTACCTCGGTATCGGC
>SPVA01000058.1 GCA_013530545.1 Acinetobacter lwoffii | reverse complement strand
TGTGCAGTTCCCAGGCCAGCAAGAAGCGCTGTAGCAAGAGCAAGTTTCTTAAGCATTTAGATTTCTCTCTTTGTTATAAAAATATGACTGTTTGATGAACAGTTGTAACAAATTGTACAGTTTATATTCGCCCCGTCAATGTGCAAAAATACCTAAATGCTTGTTAAGAGTGCAATAAAAAAACCCATCCGAGGATGGGTTTCTATGCATGACTAATTTTTGGTTTTAGATTAGAAGCGGTACTTCGCTGCTACACCAAAGGTATTGTAGTCATTGTTAAACTGTTCGCCAAAGCCGACACGGCCTTCTAAGCTCACTTGTTGGTTAATGAACTTACGTGCATTGATACCAAATTCGCTCTTGTCGGTAATATCATTATTGTGATAATCAGCACCGACACTCAAGGTTTTGTCGATGAAATAATCTGCTGCCAGATTGTATTCATCTAAATCACCAAATGCTGCACCTGCTTCCAGGTTGATGTCTTTACCGTTGCTTAATGTCGTCACATATTTAGCACGCAATGTTGGATCTACGCCATCATCATTGTCGTTATCCCAACCTTTCACACCCGCCGCAATCAATAGACCTGGCGCTGGCAGATAACCGACTTCAGCTGCATACGTAGTTAAATCATTTTCTAGATCATCATTGTCTTGCAGATCATGACCATTGACGTTACCGCTTAAGTAGAAGTCAGAATTCGGTACGAAGTACTCTGCACCTACGCCATAACGATGCGCTTCAGAATCACCAATTTCATTATATTGATATTGCGCACTCACGTTGCTAGCACGATCAAGGAATGCTGCTTCTGCTAATGGTGCATTACGTGTTTGAACTGGATTGAAGTAATATGTACCATCAACGCCGAAAGAACCGCTAGTTCCACCGTTGTCAGGATCAACCACTCCTGCTGATGCACCAATTTCTGCTTGGTAAGCATGTGCTGCTGTACCAGTCATTGCTATTGCTGAAAGTAGTGCCGAAGCAATCGCTAATTTTTTCATGGTTACTACCCCTCAAATCGTGAGTTAAAAACATTACACTTTTTGTTACAACTTTCAGTCTAGAGCAATTCCAAAGATCGTCAATCAAAGGAAAGTTACAGTAATGTGAATAGCGTAATCTTGTGTAATTTTTGCTAAACAAGTGACTGAATAATAAAATTAAATTTATAATGTAGTGTTTTATTAAAAGTGTGTAGATATTGTGGAATCTATTGAATTTGCTGATTTTTTATACAGTACACTAAGAAATCCTAGATTATAAAATCAATTGCAAAATTATATTTCGGTCATAAAAGTGAGGCTAAAAAGTCAATAAAAATCTCAGCTAAAAAGACGCAAAAGAGCCTATGAAATGTGGAAAATTGGATGAGGAAAACACAGGTCTAAATGCTCAAAACATTCGAGCTTTAGACTGAATGAATCATTAAAATAGCAGAAATAGACTGTGCTATAATATCGGGCTAAGAATTTTGTGCCTAATTTTGATTGAGAGTAATTCACGTGGAAATTAATCCGTATCTAAACCAATTAAAAGACTTAAACGAACGTGGTCAAACACTACGGGGGTATCTTTGACTACGATCTGAAAAAAGAGCGTTTAGAAGAAGTCCTGCGTGAATTAGAAGATCCAACCATCTGGAATGACCAGAGTCGTGCCCAAGCGATGGCCAAAGAGAAAGGCGAGCTTGAAAATGTATTAAATGTGCTGGATCGCTTAAGTACCCAGCTTGAAGATGCACAGGCTTTGCTTGATCTGGCGGTTGAAGCGGATGATGAAAGCTTGCTAGAAGATGTACAGGCTGAACTGAGCACGGCTGAAGAAGAACTGGCCAAGCTTGAATTCCGCCGTATGTTCAATAATCCGATGGATCCAAATCCTTGCTATCTGGAAATTCAAGCTGGTTCAGGCGGTACAGAAGCACAGGACTGGGCGTCTATGTTGCTACGTATGTATCTACGCTGGATTGAACGTCATGGCTTTAAAGCAGAAGTGATGGAAGAATCTGATGGGGATGTTGCCGGGATTAAATCTGCGACGATTCGTGTGGAAGGTGAGTACGCCTATGGCTGGTTACGTACCGAATCTGGTGTACACCGTTTAGTGCGTAAGTCGCCCTTTGACTCGGGCAACCGTCGTCATACCTCGTTCTCTGCCGTGTTTGTGTCACCGGAAGTTGATGACAATATCGAAATTGAAATCAATCCGTCCGATGTTCGTACCGATACTTATCGTGCATCAGGGGCGGGTGGTCAGCATATTAACAAAACAGATTCTGCCGTGCGTTTAACCCATGCACCGACCGGAATTGTGGTGGCCTGTCAGAACCAGCGTTCACAACATGCCAACCGTGACCACGCCTGGAAGCAGTTACGTGCCAAACTTTATGAGCTCGAGATGAGCAAACGTAACGAAGCGGCACAAGCACTGGAAGATTCCAAGTCTGACATTGGGTGGGGTAGTCAGATCCGTTCTTATGTCCTGGATGATTCACGTATTAAGGATTTGCGTACAGGTGTGGAAAATTCCAATACTGGCGCAGTTCTGGACGGTGATCTGGACAAATTTATCGAAGCAAGCCTGAAACAGGGCCTGTAAGAAATCGTTTAAAAGCTGGCGTAACAAAGCTTGTGCAGATTGTGATTATTATATCTAAAATTTTCGATATATAAATCGAAAAAATACGATATAATGGTCGCAGATGCTGAATAAAGTTTCGTTGCGCCACTGATTGTGATGTGCCTATGGACCTTGATCTAATTTTTAAAGCCTTAGCCAATCCGACCCGTCGACAAATTCTGGAGTGGTTAAAATCTCCGGAGCAATATCTGTCTGCGGAAGAGTGTGGTGGCTTTCAACGTGGGGTCTGTGCAGGTCAAATTGAACGTTTGGGCCAGGTTTCCCAGTCCACCATGTCCAATCATTTGTCTGTATTACAGCAGACTGGCCTGATCACTGCGACCAAGCATGGACAGTGGTCATATTTCTCCCGCAATGAAACTTTGATTCAACAATTTATCGAACACCTACAACAACACCTTTAACAGGTGGGAGTAACGATGGCTGAATTAAATTCTCCTTTAACGCTCGGTGCGTTAGAGCTTAAAAACCGTGTCATCATGGCGCCGCTGACGCGTAACCGCGCAACTGCTGATCGCGTTCCAACCCCAATGATGGTTGAGTACTATGCGCAACGTGCAAGTGCTGGCCTGATCATTTCTGAAGCCACAGTGATTTCTGAAGAAGCCAATGGCTATTTAAATACTCCAGGATTGTTTACCGATGCTCAGGTCGAAGGCTGGAAAAAGGTTACTCAAGCGGTTCATGAGAAGGGCGGTCTGATTGTTGCCCAGCTTTGGCATGTTGGTCGTGTATCGCATCCGGATCTGTTAAATGGTGAAACACCAGTCTCTGCAAGTGCAGTACAACAGGCGGGTCATGTCAGCTTGTTACGTCCAAAACGTCCTTATGTGTTGCCGCGTCCGCTGGAAATTTCGGAAATTCAAGCGATTACCGAGCAATATAAGCAAGCCGCGATTCGTGCTAAAGAAGCCGGTTTTGATGGTGTTGAATTACATGCTGCCAATGGTTATCTGATTGACCAGTTCTTGCAAAGCAAAACCAATCAGCGTGAAGATGAATACGGCGGTTCAGTCGAAAATCGTACACGTTTCCTGCTAGAAGCAACTGATGCACTGATTGAAGTATGGGGCGCAGATCGTGTAGGGGTGCATTTTGCGCCGCGTTGTGATGACCATGACATGGGCGACAATGATCCACGTGAAACATTTGGCTATGCCATGGAGCAGCTGGGTAAGCGCAAGATTGCCTTCTTCTTTACCCGTGAATATCTGGCAGAAGACAGTATTTCTGAATATATGAAACAGCGCTCAAATGGAGTGCCTTATATTGCCAATATGCAACTAAGTCGTGAAGATGCCATTGAATTACTGGCTTCAGGCAAGGCTGATGCGGTGGCTTTTGGTAAGGCGTATATTGCCAATCCGGATCTATACGAACGTCTGCTCGAAGATGCGCCGCTGAATGAACTGAAGCTGGAAAATATGATCGGAACCAATGTCGCGGAAGGCTATATTGATTATCCGACATTGGCTGAAGCAGAAGCTTTAACTACAGTAGAATAATCTAAAAATGAGCCACATTGATTAACATGTTGATGTGGCTCTGCTATATTCTGCCCATTGAATCTTTGGACAGGGGCGCAATGTGGCCACTCCATTTTGGTATAACGCAGCCTTGGCGCTGGTTAAACCCTTATATCAATCGCGTATCCGTAAACGTGCGACCGATCCTGAACAATTACAACAAGAACTAACAGAACGTTTTGGCCCGTTTCAGCCACCCAAAAACCTGCATGCCATCTGGTTTCATGTGGTGTCGGTGGGTGAAACCAATGCTGCCCAACCGTTAATTGAACATTATTTAAAACTTGGCCATCCGGTGCTGGTCACCAATACCACCAAAACCGGTCAGGCACGCGCTAAATCACTTTTTTTAAAAGCGCCTTATCTTGATTTGTTTCAAGCCGTGTATTTGCCTGCTGACCAGAAAACTTTAATTCGTGAATTTTATCAAAAGTATCAGCCGAAACTTTTATTGCTGATGGAAACCGAGCTTTGGCCTAATCTGCTGGATCAGGCACCCCAGTTTAATGTGCCAACTGTATTGTTGAATGCGCGTCTGTCTGAAAAATCTGCCAAAGGTTATACCAAGGTCAAAGGTCTGACTAGAGGCATGCTACAGCAGTTAACCCAGCTTTTGGCACAGGATATTGCCACCCAGCAACGTTATATCCAGTTAGGAATAGCAGCCGAAAAAACCCAGGTTTTGGGCAATATCAAATTTGATATTACTGCGCCCGAGCGCTTTATCCAGCAGGCAGATCAATTGACACAGGAGTGGCAGTTAGGGGGGCGAAAGATCGTCACGTTAGCTAGTACTCATGCTCCTGAAGAAAAAGAAATTCTGAGTGCTTTAAAAGCTGCTTTAGAAGCTGATCCATATTTGGTCTGTATTGTGGTACCGCGCCATCCGGAACGTTTTGATGAGGTGTTCCAGGCTGCACAGTCTTTGGGATTAAAAACTCAGCGTCGTAGTTTAGGGCAACGTATCGAAGCAGATACCCAGGTTTATTTGGCCGATTCGATCGGTGAAATGTGGCTCTGGTATGCTTTGAGCCAGGCCTGTTATGTCGGTGGTTCTTTAAATGAGCCAGGTGGTGGACATAATATTTTGGAGCCGATTGCGCTGAATGTGCCGACTGTTTTAGGCAAAAACTATTTTAATTTTCAGACTATCGTGGATGAGTTCGTTCAGGCAGACGCAGTCGCAGTGGTGCAGGATGCCCAGCAGGCTGCAGAGGTATTACTGGAACTTTTGCAAGATCAGGTTAAGGCGGAAATCTTGAATGCGGCAGCGCAGCAAATTATGCAGTTAAATACGGGATCGCTTGCCAAGCATATTCAGGTGATTGATCAGTATCTCTAAGTGTGTGCTAGTCATATTCTCAATCTACCTTTCTGAGACAACTGGTCATTCGTAGAAGATTTCTACTTTTAAGTGATTAAAAGTAGCAAAAATCCTTTGCGGTACTGAAGGTACTTCCTGTACCTCAGTACCGCGGGCAACATCCATGTCGCCACACACGATTTCAAATTTGGCGATAATACCTAATTTGAATATTTTGCATGTTAATGTTTTGGTTTTATCTTCCTTATGAATATCGTCCTGCTTGATCCACGTCAAACCGAAACTGAACTTTGGTCGATTACCTCAACTCGGCAATTGGAACATTTACAGCAACATCTACAGATTCAGGTGGGGGATACATTAAAAGTTGGAATTCGGGAAGGTCAGCGTTACCTGACTGAGATTGTCGAAATCTCTGAAAAAGCAGCGCGCTTGAAACCACTGCAAGAAGAAGCGGTTCCAGAAAAATTGCCAGTGACTTTAATTGTGGCCTTGCCACGTCCGAAAGTACTGCGCCGTCTGATCATGGACAGTGTCACTTTGGGCGTTGAAAAAATCATTTTACTGCATAGCTATCGCGTCGATAAAAGCTATTGGCAAACCCCATTTTTACAGCAGTTAAATCATTATATCGAGCTGGGACTGGAACAGGCAGGCGATACGATTGCTCCGAAAATAGAGCTCTATAAACGCTTTAAACCCTTTGTTGAAGATATCTTGCCGGGTTTGATTAGTACGGATGGTCCGGCTTATGTGGCACATCCTTATGCAGAGCATGCGATGCCATTTGCGATTGAGCATCCCTGTACGATTATTATTGGTCCGGAGGGTGGATTTATTCCATATGAAGTTGATTTACTCATCAAAAACGGCTGCCAGGCTGTGAGTCTGGGCAACCGTATTATTCGTACAGAAACTGTGATTCCCTATGTTTTAGGTCGACTGTTTAGCGCGTGCTGAAGCTTCTTCATTGCCTTCACCACGATAGACTTTGACTTCCTGTACCGGATACGGAATCGAAATATTATGCTCGGCAAAAGCCTGAATCACCCGTTCCTGCACTGCACTGATTGAAGTTCCGGTGCCGGTTTCAGTGGTATCGACCCACCAGAAGGCTTTTAGGGTAATAGAAAAGTCAGCTAGCGCCGTGACGTTGACACTAAAGCCAGGCTGGCTCAGGATGGTTGGATCTTTATCTAAAATAGCGGTGATTAGGTCCTTGGCTTTCTGGATGTCATCTTCATAGCCGATACCCACCACGAATTCGCAGCGGCGACGGGTATAGGCAGTATTCACCGTAACCGCACTGGTGTAGACCGTTGCATTCGGAATTACAATACGACGGCCATCCGGTGAGCGTAAAAAGGTCGCACGAATTTGGATATCTTCAACCGTCCCTTCCATGCCATTCACGATAATATCGTCGCCAATCTTGAACGGTTCGCTGAGCAGAATTAACACGCCAGAAAGCAGGTTCTGGAAAATATCCTTGAAGGCAAAACCGATCGCGACCGAACCAATTCCGAGGGCACTCATCAGCTGACCCGGGGTAAAGCCAGGAACAGCAATCACCAGTCCAATCAGAATACCAAAGAAAATAATAAAGGTACTGCCGACACGGTTGAGTACCAACACCAGATTCTGGCGGGTATAAGAACGGTTTTCCAAAGTTTTACGTACGAAAAACTTGAAGACTTTGGAGAGTAACCAGAAAATCGTAATCACGATTAGCGCGATACAGAAATAAGGCACACGTTCCCAGAAACCTTCCATGATCTTGTCAATGGTGCTGTAGGCATCATTATACTTGGCGGTATGTTCAATCACGGTCTGGGTCGTTTTTTCAGTTGCCTGATGTAACAACTCCGTGGTGCCCTCAGTTACCTGGCTTAAGGTATTGTTTTGCTCTGCCACAAAAATTCCACAATTCAAATTTTGCCTATTTTGCCTGATGTTCAGCAAAAAATTAATAAGGGCTTGAAGTCACCAGTGGATAATTTTAAAAATAACGGCGCTGTTGTTAAAAGTATTTGGTGGTTTTTTGCATCATTTCAGTAGGGGTAGGTGTTTGTTCTTCACCGCTCATATAACTGAATAAAGCGATAGATCCCAACAAGCTAAGCAGGGTCAGGATAATCATCAGCCAGGCCAGAATTTTTTCCCAGAGCAAGGTCATCCGTGCCGGACCATACTGATTAGTGCCTCGATCGCCCGAACCAAAAACGATATAAAGCCATACAAAAATGTTTACTAGCGGCAGCAAAAATAATAGCGCCCACCAGCCACTGCGGTTCATATCATGCAAACGGCGAACGGTCACCACTAAAGCGAAATACACATAGACCAGAACCATGGCCAGTACAACAATACTGGCCAAACCTTGCAGTGAAATCAGCCAGTTGGGATCCATGGAGTGGGTAGAAATATTCACAATATCAATGCTGAGACCCAGTGCGATACTGCCAAATAAAAAAATGAAATACAGAAATGCCGACCAGGCAATAAAGCTCAAGCGCCCGAAGCGACCTTTAATCGACAGGGGATGATCGGTTGCAGGCAGCGCAGGCGGGTTAAAGTAGGGAGATTCAGGCGATTTCATAAAGTGTATCCTGCTAAATCAGATGAAATAACTACAAGCGATCAATTTTATTTTTAAAGGGCTGTGCTACAGATCATACACAGTTGCGCAGAAGATTCTGTACTGTAAGTTGTGGTTTATTTTGATTGAATTTGTATAAACAATCTACGACGAAAGCATGATTGCCGGATTTGAAATAAGCAGGCCATACTGCCATTATGCATAAAAAACAATCAACAACGCAGCATTAACCTCTCGTGATGAGATAGAACAAAATCAAGGAAGTGACCTATGCAAGAGATCTATCCAGTACCCGAAGAATTTAAAAAAACAGCACGTACGCTCGAAGACCAGTACTTCGAACGTTATCAGTATTCTATAGAACAGCCAGATAAATTTTGGGCAGAACAGGCGCAACGTCTGGACTGGATCAAGCCCTTTACCCAAGTCAAAAATACCAGTTTTAATAAAGACGATTTTAAAATCGAATGGTTTGCCGATGGTCAGCTCAATGTCAGTGCCAACTGTCTGGATCGGCATCTGAAAGAACATCCTTATAAACCGGCGATCATCTGGGAAGGGGATCATCCTTCGCGGCACAAGATTATTTCCTTTGCCGAGCTGCATGATGAAACCTGCCGTTTTGCCAATGTGCTGAAGAAAAATGGCATCCAGAAAGGCGACCGGGTCATGCTGTATATGCCGATGGTGTCTGAAGCCGCGATTGCCATGCTGGCCTGTGCACGGATCGGAGCGGTACATTGCGTGGTATTTGGTGGTTTCTCGCCAGATTCTCTGGCTAGCCGGATTGAAGACTGTCAGGCGAAAATGGTGATTACAGCCGATTCCGGCATGCGCGGCGGTAAAGCCATTCCGCTGAAAGCCAATGTCGATGAAGCACTGAAACTGGCGGGTACAGACTCCATTCAAAATGTAATGGTGGTACACCGCACCGGTAACCCGATTGAAATGCAGGACGGGCGTGATCTGTGGTATCACACGGAAATTATGTCAGTGAATGACATCTGTCCACCGGAGCCAATGAATGCCGAAGATCCGCTGTTTATCCTGTATACCTCAGGTTCCACCGGCAAGCCTAAGGGCGTGATGCATAGCACTGGCGGTTATCTGACCTATGTGAACTGCACCTTCCGTGAAGCATTTGATATCAAGCAGGATGATGTGTTCTGGTGTACCGCAGATGTGGGCTGGATCACCGGACATTCCTATGTGCTGTATGGGCCTCTCTCGAATGGTACGACAACGGTAATGTTTGAAGGTGTACCGCAATATCCAAGCTGGGCACGTACCGGGCATATTGTCGACAAGCATAACGTCACTATTCTCTACACTGCACCAACGGCGATCCGCGCCATGATGCGAGAAGGGGATGCTTTTGTACGGGAAAGTGATCGCAGTAGCCTGAGAATTTTAGGATCAGTGGGTGAGCCGATTAATCCGGAAGCCTGGAACTGGTACTACACTGTGGTCGGTGAAAGCCGCTGTCCTGTCATCGATACCTGGTGGCAGACTGAAACTGGCGGTTTCATGATTACGCCATTGCCGGGTGCGACTGATTTAAAACCGGGTTCTGCGACACGGCCTTTTTTCGGCGTACAACCGGCTATTGTCGATGCCGATGGCAAGGAACTGGAAGGCGAAGCTGAGGGTAATCTGGTGATTAAAGACTCCTGGCCGGGTCAGATGCGTACCATTTGGGGCAATCCGGAGCGTTTTATTGAAGCTTATTTCTCGACCTATCCGGGTACCTATTTCACTGGGGATGGAGCACGTCGTGATAAAGATGGTTATTACTGGATTACCGGCCGGGTGGATGATGTCCTAAATGTATCCGGACACCGTTTAGGTACTGCAGAAATTGAAAGTGCACTGGTGGCGCATGAATCGGTGGCAGAGGCCGCTGTAGTTGGTATGCCGCATGATATTAAAGGTCAGGGAATTTGTGCCTTTGTGACCTTGCAGGCTGATGTTGCCAGTTCAGATCAATTACGTGGGGAGCTGGTCAACTGGGTACGCAAGATTCTCGGGCCAGTGGCGACTCCCGATGCCTTGCACTGGGCGCCGGCATTGCCAAAAACCCGTTCCGGGAAAATCATGCGCCGGATCCTGAGAAAGATTGCAGCTGATGAGCTGGACAGTCTCGGAGATACTTCCACCCTGGCTGAACCGCAAGTGGTGGATCATCTGATCGCAGAGGTACAGCGTAATAACGCTTAAATTTAAACTTTTTAAATGCCGGCGTCCTGCCGGTATTTTTATATCGGGAATAAGCTCTGCATGCTTTCGGATATAGTGACAGGCTGCAATCTGCTAAGCTCGAGCCATGCTGAATATAGGTCCAAAAACAATGAATATACGACAATCATATCTCGATCAGTCGCCTTTAGAGATTGCCCGGGAACTGGCTGAAACTTTTGCCCCAACTGCAGCAGAGCGGGACAAACAGGGGGGGAATCCCAAAGCTGAGCGTGACCTGATTCGTCAGAGTGGCCTGCTCGGTTTGTCTATTCCGAAGCAGTATGGCGGTCAGGAAGCAGATTGGCAGACCATTTTTAGCACCATTCAGACCATTGCCCAAGTCGACAGTTCATTGGCCCATGTCTATGGCTTTCACCATTTGCTGATTGCGACCGTGCAATTATTTTCTCAATCTGAACAATATGCTCCGTGGTTTGAACAGACTGCCCAAAATAATCTGTTCTGGGGTAATACTTTGAATCCGCTGGACCGTCGTACCATAGCCATAAAAGTTTCAGAAAACGAATATATTTTTCATGGCGATAAAAGCTTCTGCTCGGGTTCGATCGATTCGGATATGTTGCTGTGTTCAGGCTATAACGAAGCCGGAAAATTGCTGATAGGTGTGATTCCTACCCAGCGAGAGGGCGTGAGCTTTCTGGGTGACTGGAATAATATAGGCCAACGCCAGACCGACAGTGGTACCAGCCATTTTGAGCAGGTCAACATTCATGAAGATGAATTGCTGTTAAATCCCGGTCCACTGAGTACGCCATATTCCAGCCTGCGTCCTTTGATTGCCCAACTGATTTTCGTACATCTGTTTTTGGGCGTGGCAGAAGGGGCATTTGACGTCGCCAAACAGACCGTAAAAACTCAAAAAGCCTGGTCCAAATCACTGGCAGAAGATGCAGTCAATGATCCTTTTACCCAGAAGCATTTTGCCGAGTTCTATGTACAACTAGAAGGTGGACGTTTACTGGCAGATAAAGCGGTTCAGGCTTTACAGGCAGCCTGGGAGCTTGGGAATGATTTAAGTGCTGAACAGCGCGGTGAAGTCTCAGTTGCCATTGCCACAGCGAAAATTGCCGCAACCAATACCTCTCTCTATATTACCCAGAATATTTTCCAGGTGATGGGTGCGCGGGCCACCACGGCCAAGCTCAATCTGGACCGTTTCTGGCGCAATGTCCGCACCCAGACCTTGCATGACCCGATCGATTATAAATATCAGGAAGTGGGGGAATGGGTGCTGACTGGAAAAGTGCCTGATCCGAGTTTTTATTCCTGATCTAAAAATAAAACAGCCTCTTTATCGGAGGCTGTTTTATTCGGGATGAAAAAGTTTGGTTTTAAATTTACTTAAACGCTTCAATCGCTCTTACACGAGAGGCTTTTAGATCCACAATCGGTTTTGGATAATCCAGTGCAAGATCCGGATTTTTAGCATAGGGTTCATGAATAGATTTAGCATTCAGATGTGTCAGTTCTGGCACCCATTGACGGATGTAATCCCCATTCGGGTCAAACTTCTGTGACTGGCTGACCGGGTTAAAAATCCGGAAATAAGGTACGGCATCCATGCCGGTCGAGGCACACCATTGCCAACCGCCATTGTTCGCTGCCAGATCGCCATCAATCAGATGCTGCATGAACCAGCTTTCTCCCAGACGCCAGTCAATCAGCAGGTTTTTACATAGAAACATCGCAGTAATCATGCGCACCCGGTTATGCATCCAGCCAGTGGCCCGCATTTGCCGCATGCCGGCATCGACAATTGGAATCCCGGTTTGTCCTTGTTGCCAGGCAGCCAAATTATCCGGTGCATTGCGCCACTGGATGTTATTGGTATTTTCCTTAAAAGGCCGATGCCTAGATACACGGGGAAAATCAAACAGGGTATGCAGATAAAACTCGCGCCAGAGCAGTTCATCCAGCCAGGTCTGCTGACCGATATCATCAATCTGGAAATAACTGTCCTTAAACAGGGTCTGCATACATTGACGGATTGAGAGGATGCCTATATTCAGATACGGTGACAGGCGGCTGGTACCATCGACTGCAGGTAGCTCTCGCTCGGTTTTATAGTGAGCTATTTTATCCTCGATAAAATCATCGAGCAGCTCTAAGGCAGCATGATCCTGCGCAGGCCAGAGCTGGGCAGTATGATCGACAGAATAATCAGCCG
The DNA here is from genome assembly GCA_013530545.1 of Acinetobacter lwoffii. GTDB lineage: Bacteria > Pseudomonadota > Gammaproteobacteria > Pseudomonadales > Moraxellaceae > Acinetobacter > Acinetobacter lwoffii_G. Next base: position 30,789 of record SPVA01000058.1, on the reverse strand, counting down.
CAAATTTTTGAAGATCAAAGCTGTTCAGCTGGTCTGGTAATTCAACCGGATCTTGAGCCTGAATGTCAGGGTAACAGCCCGGTATATTCTGAATCAGTCGCTCATAGCACTTTTTCTTGAATGCGCTATAGACCTGATAGGGTTGATTGGACTGATTGCGGATACTGGTCAGTGGAAACAGGCTGCGATCATGATACAGCTCGACCCGGATCTGCTGCTGTTCCAGTATCTGCTGTACCTGTGCATCACGTTGCAGTTCATGCACGCCCACTTCAATATTGGCATGTAGCGTATCAATCTGCAGTTTTTGGCACAGACTTAGCATTTCGGCAGACAGGTCTTGCCATAAGGGAACATTTAAAATGATTAATGGAATATTCAGCTGCGCTAACTGCTGCTTTAAGACGTCGAGGCGGCGCAGATAAAAATCGATTTTAATCCGGGCATCCTGATGCAGCTTCCATTGTTCGGGAGAGAGAACCACCAGTGCTATACAGGTGCCTTGCTGGGTGGCATGCCACAGCGCGGCATGATCATGAATGCGGAGGTCTTGACGAAACCAGATCAGTTGCATTGTTAAAATTCTTGGAAAGTCGTTAGTGCAGAATTTTAAGGAATTGATGGTCTTAAACCTAGCCAGACAACAATTTTATCACATAAAAAAATCCCCCAAGCCGAGCCTCGAGGGAGGGAGTGAATCTGCTGAGATTTATTAGAATGATTATACGGGCTCAGCTTCTTCTTGCTGCACAGGCGTTACCTGTTGTGCTTCAAGCTCACGAACCAAAGGCAGTACCTTCTGGCCAAAATATTCAACCTCTTCAATAAAGTGCAAGAAGCCTGACAGAATCAAATCAACGCCAACTTTTTTCAGTTCGATAATCCGTTCAGCAATCTGCTGCGGTGTCCCGATCAGATTGGTGCGGAACCCGTCATTGTATTGCACCAGATCTTTAAAGGTGGATTTGGCCCAGTTGCCTTCACCTTCCTGACTTGCTGCGCCGGCTTCACGGGTGGCCTCACCAAAAGATTTTACTGCCTGCACATTGGCCTTGCTAATAATTTCCTGCAAGACGGCCTGGGCTTCTTCTTCGCTATCGCGTGCAATCACAAAGGCATTTACACCAATTTTCACCGAGTGATGATTTGCCTTGGCTTTTTCACGAATATCATCGATCTGTTTTTTCAGCTCTTCCGGGGTATTGCCATTGGTGAAGTACCAGTCAGATACGCGAGAAGCCATATCACGTGCTGCCCGGGAACTGCCGCCCTGAAAGATTTCAATATGCGGTTTTTGTAGCGGTTTCGGACTCAGGGTATAGTCTTTGAATTGATAATATTTACCTTCAAAATTAAAGTTGTTTTGGGTCCAGCCCCCTTTCAGGCTACGGATAAACTCTTCCGAACGGGCATAACGCTCGTCATGTTCCGGCCATTCTTCACCAATCGCATCAAATTCACCACGGAACCAACCACTGACCACATTGATCGCAATCCGGCCATTGCTCAGATGGTCAATCGTCGCCAGTTGTTTGGCAGCCAGTGCCGGCTTCCAAGGACCCGGCAGAATCGCGGCAATGACTTTCAGGCGTTCAGTTTTGGCCAGAATACCATGACTGAAACTCACCGATTCATGCTGGTTTTCTGCATTATAGCCGGCAGTAAAACGGATCTGGGTCAGAGCATAATCAAAGCCTGCCTGTTCAGCGGTTTGTGCCAGACGCACGTTATAGTCATAGCTCCAGTCGGTGCGCTGCTCGATGTTACTGACCACCAAGCCACCACTGACATTCGGTACCCAATAGGCAAATACGATATTTTTATCATTCGACATATTCATCACCCTCTGCAATGCAGTGTTCAAGCCACTTGAGTCTTTGGTGCTTTTTTGCTATGTAAACGCGATTCTGCGGCATCCAGGCTCGGCACGGCTGCAGAAGGTAATACTTCTTCTTGTTCGATCTGCTTGTTAATGCCCAGATTTTGACTCGCTTGAATGGTTTTTTCTTTAATGACCTCAGCACGTTGTCCCTTGGCCGGTGCCCATTCAAGAATCGGCAATGCACGCGCCACAGCCAGAGTAATCCGGTCGCGGAGCAATTCACTGTGAATGGTATATGCAGGGGTGAAATCGCGGTCGGTGGCATAGACCCCAATCGGTAAAGTTTGTGCCTGGAAGAAGCTGAATAATGGACGCAGTTGATGTTCAAGCACCAGCGCATGACGGTCACTGCCACCGGAAGCCGCCAGTAATACCGGAACATCCACCAGCGCCGTTTGCTCGACAAAGTCAAAGAAATGCTTGAACAGGCCGGTAAATGAAGCGCGGTATACAGGAGTGCCCACAATCAGCGCATCTGCGGCTTCTACTGCTGCCAGATCATCCTGAACGCGTTGCGGCAACTGATTGCGGTAAATTGCACCGCCCAAGAGCGAACCAATTTCGCTAAATTTAATGAAATGCACATTGATTGGTGTCGCTTCCCCAAGCTCATCCAGAATGGCCTGAACCAAGGCTTCGGTTTTTGAAGGATGATTTAAACCGCCAGATACGGCAACAATATTTAAGGGTTTTTGCGCATTAAAATTAGACATATTTAGAACCTGAAAAATAGGGATAATCTCGGAATGTCCCTATTAATCCCGATTCAGCGAAGGCGTGTAAAATAACGAAAAGCTGAAAAGTTATCTGATTTTGCGATATACGACAAAGACCTGATTTTTTAAAATTAATTTAGGGTTAAGTTTATGATATTTATATTTATATTGAATGTAGATAAGCTTTTTCAGTGAGGAATAAGTGATATATAAAAAAGTGATGAGAATTAAACAATTATTGCAATAGTGCAAAAATGGGCAATTTTGAAGAAAAACTGCATATTATTTTAAAAATTGTAGTGTCTTGCATATCCTTAACCGGGTTGTGTGGTTAGAATAGGGACTACCGTGCCAAGATCTCTCTCACGTTGCCTATGAATATTTTAATCGTTGATGATCATCCACTATTTCGTCATGCCTTGATTCAAGCTGTACGTTATAGCCTGCCACAAGCCCAGATTCATGAAACTGCGGCAGTCAATGAATTTTATGAACGTCTAGAAAATGGCCCTGAGCCTGATCTTGTGCTCTTGGATTTAAACCTGCCGGGCGCTTCCGGATTTTCTGCCCTCGTGCATGTCCGCGCACAATATCCGTCTTTACCGATTATTGTAGTGTCTGCACATGAAGAAGTCAGCATTATCCAGCGTGCGATCGCGCATGGTGCAATGGGCTATATTCCTAAATCTGCCCACCCAAGCCATATCGGTGAAGCGATTCGTGAAGTGCTGGAAGGTGAAATCTGGTTACCACCAAATCTGCCAGCCAATATGAATTTTGATCCGCGTGCTGCCGATGAAACGGCTTTGGCAGAACGGATCCAGTCTTTGACGCCGCAACAGTTCCGGGTATTGATGATGGTGGCTGAAGGTTTATTAAACAAGCAGATTGCTTATGAACTGGATGTGTCAGAAGCGACGATTAAAGCGCATGTGACGGCAATCTTCCGTAAACTCGGAGTACAAAACCGGACACAAGCGGTATTGGCCATTAATGCACTGAATATTGAAGACCGCAAAATGTAAGTTCTGCATAGCCGAATTGAAAAAGACCTCCTTGGAGGTCTTTTTTTATGGGTGAAATCTGAAAAATTGAGTGCAAAGGCCTGAGTCAGCTAGGCGATATAATCCTGCTTGCGGGTGAAATCATCACAAAACAATGGATTTAAGGCACATTGCAATTCGTCAATCTGCTCTTCAGTGACATAACCTTTCGATTTCAGATATTCCGCCACGCGATCATCACGCAGACTCAGGAAAGTCGCATCATAAACACCCAGATCGACAAACAGCGCCGCAGTTTCCAGACTGTTAAAACGGTCCAGATAAACTTCATTTTCATACATCAGGAAGACATGTTCGTCGCGCGTATTCGGATCGACATGTAAACGCTGCGCCAACTCATGTGGGCAGGTTTTAATAAATAACAGATCAGACAGTTCATCAAACTGGGTGGTGTCCAGGCAATCTTCTTTATTTTTGACCTTACCCAGCCAGGCCTTAAAGACCAGTACCGCGCCACCACGCAGCAACATGCTCCAGATCTGATGACGGGTTTTTGCCGGAAGATCCTCTGTTTCGGCTTCTAAAGACTGAATCAGCTTGTCTTCCTGTTCAGCAATCTTTTCAAATAGGCCCAGACCTTGCGGCTTGTAGGCATAAGGTTCAAAGACATCAAAATGTAATTCATCAAAGACTTGCAGTGCCAGAGGGACTGCACTCTGATACAGCGTCTCCAGTGCCTGATACTGGGCATCATTCAGCTTGCTGTATTTAAAGATCTGTGCCCAGTCAATACTTGGCAATAAGGCATTGGCGCCATATTGACGGTGAAACTGCTGGGTCTGATTCAGGCCATGATTTTGATCTATGTTCATGTGAAGAACTCCGATATGCAGAAATAGATCAGCGACCAAAAAATTAAGGCTGCATGAGATGGGAACTGATCGTTTCTTATTCCTCTATTTTTAGAGCCAAGTGCAAGGGATAAAAAATACGACTAAAGTTATAGTAGTGGAAAATTACTCTTTAATTTTTATTAAAAACAATAAGATAATTAATTGTAACTAAGTGTACACATGTACATTAATACATTCGTCAGTTTTTGCCATAGTGAATTAAAAAATGAGCATTTTGGTCAATTTATTCAGCTGTATTTTCGGCATATTTGCTGCTTTTAGCACATTAGAATAAATTTTATGCAAGCTAGGTAAGTTTATGTGGCAGTTGAGTATAAAAAATGCCCATTTCAGGGTGTGAAATGGGCATTGATCAGATCGTTATCTACTTAGGAGTCGGAAATTTTCAGTCCAGATAACCATGAACGTAATGAGGCCGGTTTCAGCGGTTTTTTCAGCAGAACAATGTTTAGCTCTTTTAGACGTTGCGGCAATTCCGGATCGGAATCGGCGGTAATCAACGCGACCGGAATATCCTTCGAACGATGTTCCAGAATGAAATCCAGACCGATCTTGTCCTGATTCAGATGTTGATCCACCAGCCAGACCTGAATATTTTCCTGCTGAATCAGCATGGCTGCTTGTTCAGGTTCAGTGGCTTTAAACACCTGATAACCCCATTTGGTCAATAAGGTCGACATGCCTTCCAGAATGGTTTCATCATTATCCAGACATAGAATCTTAAAGGCTTTGCTCTTTAAAGGTACGGCCTGAACCGGTGCTGCGACCACTTTCGGTGCTTCGATCACAGGCACTTCAATCATAAAGCAGGAACCTTTACCCAGCGCAGAAGACACATGTACCGGATAGTCCAGCATGCTGGTCATGCGTTGTACGATCGCCAAACCTAGGCCTAGACCCTGTTCACCCCAAGGAGATGTGTGGCCGCAACGTTCAAATTCCTGAAACAGCTTGATACGCTGTTCTTCGGCAATCCCTGGGCCGGTATCCCAGACGCCAATGCGGATATGATTCGGTCTGCTACTCGAACGTAATACACCGACCACCACTTTACCTCTGGCAGTATAACGCAACGCATTGCTGACAAAGTTCTGGATAATCCGGCGAATCCATTGTGGATCGGTATCAATCCAGAACTGTGCATCATGCACACTGAACTTGATACCACGCTGTGCAGCGATGGATTTGAACTGGAGTTCCAGATCGCTGAGCAGGTCATGCAGCGGATAAGCCTGACGTTTCGGCTGAATGGTGCCGCCTTCCAGTCGGGCAATATCCAGCAGGGCAGACAACATGCTTTCTGCACCATGCAAAGCACGATCCAGTTGTTGTAAGGTCTTGCGGTCTTCATCATTCTGCACGCTTTGTTCGAGTGCGGTACTGAACAGGCGCGCGGCATGCATTGGCTGCAACAGGTCATGACTGGCGGCTGCAATGAAGCGGCTTTTTGACATATTGGCCTTATCGGCCTGTTCACGCGCCAGTTGCTGCTCGGACAATGCATCGGCCAGCTGCTGGGTACGGTCCTGAACGCGGGCTTCAAGCACGGCTTCATTTTCACGGAAGGCAGTAATATCGGCGAAGGTCGTTACGAAACCACCGCCTTCGATCGGATTACCGCGCATCTGAATGACGCGGCCATCTTTACGAATCCGTTCAAATTCATGGGCACTGCCGACTTGCATCCAGTGAATCCGTTTCCGGACATGTTCTTCGACCGAACCCGGACCACATTCACCACGTTCAGCGTTATAACGGATCAGGTCTGCGATCGGACAACCGACATAGACAATATCGGTCGGATAATCAAACAGTTTCAGATACTGATTGTTCCAGGCCACCAGACACATATTTTCATCAACCACGCTGACCCCTTGGGTCATGTGATCAATCATGGTCATGATCAGGTTCTGATTGAAGCGCTGCCATTGCGAGGCCTGATCGAGAATATTGGCGACCTGACCCAATGCCAAACCATTATTAACCATAGCCGTGGTCAACAGGGTACGTGCTGAAGCTGCCCCGATAGTCCCCGCCAGATACTGTTCAGTGAAACGCCACCACATGCCATTGGCACTGCTGTTTTCATTCAGTTCGACACTGTTTTGGGTGCAGAACTGCTGAAAAGCGCGGGTAGTGGGCCCTTCACCGGTAATGCGTTTGGCTAGGGTAATCAGGTCACCGACTTTTAAACGTGCGACATCCTGATGCGAATAGCTGACCTCGTTAGAAGGACTCTGCGAGGGTAGTGGCTTGGTTTCATAATAGAAGAAACTTTCGGCCTGAATCTGTTCGGCAATACTCGGCCGGAAAATACGGGAAATCCAGATATACAGCAGGGTATTTAAGCCCAGTGCCCAAACTACTCCATGGGTCAGCGGATCAAAAGACTCAAAACCGATCAGGGCTTCCGGTCTTAACCAGTTCCAGCCAAAAGGCCCTTGATTCAGCAAGCTTTGGCTAAAGCTGCTATAGGCTTCTGGCAGGCTGCGCAAAATGGTTGGAAACAGCAGGGTATAAGCCCACAAGGCAAAACCGGTCAGGAGTCCAGCATAGACACCCTGTTTACTACCGCCACGCCAGTACAGGCCACCGATCAGGGCAGGGGCGAATTGTGCCACCGCACTAAATGCCAACAGACCAAAAACCGACAACTGGTCAATATCATTAAAGAAATTGAAGAACAGGAAGCCCATCAACATCACGCCCAGGATACAGACCCGGCGAGTAAATTTCAGCACCAGCGGCAAGCGTTTGTCATGCCGGGAAATCAGCTTTAAACGCCACAACGCCGGCATGATCAAGTCATTGCTGAGCATGATTGACAGTGCCACAGAAGACACCAGCAGCATCCCGGTAGAGGCAGAAAAACCACCCAAGAAGGCTAATAAAGTGAGCCAGTCTTGGTTATAGCTAAGTGGCAAGGACAGTACCGCCACATCCGGAATGGCCAGATATTGCGGTGCAGCATGTAGCGCCCAGCTGGCAATGGGAATAATCGCCAGGGTAGTCAGAATCAAATAGACCGCAAACCAGCGCCGCGCACCGCGGATATGTTTTTCATCGCGCAGCTCAACCACCGCCACATGGAACTGGCGCGGCAGGCAAATAATCGCCAGTGCCGCCAGAAGGGTCTGAATCCAGAAACTTTGTGGTACGCCAAACAGTTGCACATCATGAAAAGTGGTACTGATATCGTTACTGATCTGTGCCAGATTTTCTGGTGCTTCAAACATAAAGAAACAGGCGACTGCCAACAGGGCGAAGAGTTTAACAAAAGACTCAAATGCTACGGCCAGCATCAGCCCGCCATGCTGTTCAGTATTGGCAATCTGCCGGGTACCAAACATCATCGCCAGTATTGCCAGAACCCCAGTTAGAAACAGCACGCCATTGGTGGTGCCGGTTACACCTGCGGAAGGTTCCAGAATGACGGCGGCACTCAGGGCAATGGCACGTAACTGCAAGGCCAGATAAGGCACAATTGCCACTACTGCTAGAATGGTTACCAGCGAAGCGAGGGGACCACTTTTACCATAGCGTGCTGCGACAAAGTCAGCGATCGAGGAAATGGCATGATGCTGTCTCACCCGTCCCAAACGGCGCCAGATGTCATAGCCGACGGCAACGAAGAGCAGCGGACCCAGATAGATCGGCAGGAAAATAATGCCTTCACGTACCGCAGCACCCGTGGCGCCATAAAAGGTCCAGGAGGAACAGTAGACGCCTAAAGTTAAACTAAACAATAGCATGCGCCCACGGGTACTCAGCCGGCTGGCATGTTTTTCCCCGTAGAAAGCGCAGATAAAGAGTAATGCGATATAGAGGGCGAGTACCCCTATGATGAGCCAACTGTTCATATAGCCTGATGTGTACTGAGCATGCCGCTATGATAACGCATCGTGAACGCTACAGTTTAAATTGATCATTTTTAACGACCAAAGTCTAAATTACAAGCACCTACGATTATTGTTAACGTGCAACAGTGATAATTCGAATTAAAAAATAGGCAGCCCAAGGTTGGGCTACAGGAGAGTAATTATGGATGAGGTACAAGTAGATCGTATTCTACAAAATCCAAAATTCAAGGAAATGGTCCGCAAGAAAAGTATGCTCAGCTGGACGTTGACCGGCATTATGCTATTTGTCTATGTGGGTTTCATGTTGCTGGTTGGTTACAACAAAGAATTTCTATTGTCTTCAATTTCAGGTGGTGTGACCACGTGGGGTATTCCACTTGGTCTAGGTATCATTGTCCTGTCGTTTATCTTGTGTGGTGTGTATTCCTACATTGCCAATAACAAACTTGATCAATTGACTGAAGAAGCAATCCGTGAAGTCGAAGCGATTGCGCATGAAAAAGGACACCACTAAGATGAAATGGAATTCTCTTATTGCCCTGGCGACCACGATAGTGGCTTCAGGCGTTGCATTCGCTGGTCCTGATCTGGGTGCAGCAGAACAGCAGGCGACCAACTGGCACGCGATTATCATGTTTGTGATTTTCGTAGGTGCTACGCTGTTTATTACCAAATGGGCAGCAAAACAAACCACCAATACCAAAGACTTCTATACTGCCGGTGGCGGTATTTCCGGTTTCCAGAATGGCCTGGCGATTGCCGGTGACTATATGTCAGCTGCATCGTTCCTGGGTATTTCCGCGATGGTATTCCTGTCCGGTTTTGATGGCTTGCTGTATTCACTGGGTTTCATGGTGGGCTGGCCGATTGTATTGTTCCTGGTGGCAGAACGTCTGCGTAACCTGGGTAAATACAACCTGTCAGACGTAGTGTCTTTCCGCTTGCAGGAAAAACCGGTACGTACCTTGGCTGCTCTAAGTTCACTGGTTGTGGTCGCGTTCTATCTGATTGCACAGATGGTGGGTGCAGGTCAGCTGATCAAACTTCTATTCGGTCTGAACTATAACATTGCAGTCGTGATCGTTGGCTTGTTGATGATGGCCTACGTGATGTTCGGCGGTATGTTGGCAACCACTTGGGTACAGATCATCAAGGCGGTGATGTTGCTGTCTGGTGCGACCTTTATGGCATTTATGGTCATGAAAGGCGTGGGCTTCAGCTTTACCAACATGTTTGAGCAGGCGATTGGTGTTTATTCAAAAGTGCATGACTTGAGCCTGGCAGATGCGACCAAGATCATGGGTCCGGGTAGTCTGGCGTCTAATCCGATTGATGCGATTTCTTTAGGTCTGGCATTGATGTTTGGTACCGCAGGTCTGCCACATATCCTGATGCGTTTCTTCACGGTAAAAGATGCCAAAGAAGCGCGTAAATCAGTCGTAGTTGCTACAGGTTTTATTGGTTATTTCTACCTATTAACCTTCATCATTGGTTTCGGTGCGATTCTATATGTATCGAACAACCCGCAATTCCTTGATGTTGCGAAAATGGCTGTGACTGGCAAGCTGGAGCTGGTGGGTGGTAATAACATGGCGGCGGTGCACCTGTCTGATGCAGTCGGTGGTGACCTGTTCATGGGCTTTATTTCTGCAGTTGCATTTGCCACGATTCTTGCAGTGGTTGCAGGTTTGACCCTGTCAGGTGCTTCAGCAATTTCGCATGACTTGTATGCCAACGTGTTGAAGAAAGGCCAAACCACGCCTGAATCGGAACTACGTATGTCTAAGATTGCGACTTTAGGTCTTGCGATCTTCGCGATGATTCTCGGGATTCTGTTCGAGAAACAAAACGTAGCCTTCATGGTCGGTCTGGCATTCTCGGTTGCGGCATGTGCCAACTTCCCGGTACTAGTATTGTCTATGTTCTGGAAAGGTTTGACGACACGTGGTGCAGTTATTGGTGGTGTTGCCGGTCTGGTAACCGCAGTAACCTTGATTGTGCTGTCTAAAGCAGTATGGGTCGATACTTTGGGTATTTCTGATACGCCAGTGAACCCGTTCAATGGTCCTGCAATCTTCGCGATGCCATTGTCATTCTTGTGCTGCTGGTTGTTCTCTGTGACGGATAATTCGGCACAGGCTCAGGCAGAACGCAAAGCCTTTGATGCGCAGTTTGTACGCTCACAAACTGGTATTGGTATCTCAGGTGCATCGGATCACTAAGATCTGCGCTACGCTAAAAAAGCCCCGTCAGGGGCTTTTTTTATGGAGATATCATCAAGTTTTTTCTTTAGTATAAACGCCGTATTGAATTGAGCTGGCTGGATTTGTGCAGTGTTATTTCAGTAATTTTCATACAAATCGCATATCTGCAAGCTGCTTTGAGCATGCTATGTTAAAAGCGGCTAACCATAACAATGTGTTCCCTACATGAAGATAGTGACAAGAAGAGCAACAAGAAGGGCATTATGAAGCAATCTCTGCAGCAGTTCTGGAACAGCTTTACCCATCTGCCTTCGGCATGGCTGTTGTGCCTGCAATTGCTGATCTTGATCTTGTCGGTATTGAGTTATGAAAGCGTGTCTTATCGGGCGGGAACCTGGGTACTGGGTGTTCTGGTTTTACTGGTGATTGCCAGAGTCATTCGCCAGACTCCGATGTTTACCATTTTAGGACTCAGCTTTGTCGCCGGCGCGATTTTCTTCTCCTCCCTGATTGTGCTGGGGCTGCATTATACCTGGATCCATGTCACCGCCAACCTGTTTGAAGCTGGTGCTTATTTCAGTGCAGCCTATGGCCTGCTGCGTTATATGTTTCATGACCGTTATCTGACCAAGGATGAACTTTTTGCCGCTGGGGCGGTCTTTACCTTGCTAGCCTGGGGCTTTGCCTTCCTTTACAGTATCTGCCAGCTCTTGGTGCCGTACAGCTTTTCAGACTCCGATCTGCAAGCCTATCAACCCTGGCTGGATCTGATTTTTCTCAGCTTCAGTGTACAGTCTGCAACAGGACTGTCCGATATCATGCCGGTCAGTCCGGTCGCACGGATGTTAGCGATTATTCAGATGTTTGTCGGGGTGATGTATCTGGCACTGATTGTATCCCGCTTAATTGCCTTGCAATATATCGCACGTCTACCGCATAAAAAGAACGTGAAAAATAGAGAAAACCCGCCTGAGTAATGACGCTCATCCTTTTATTGTATTGGTTACAGTAACTTAACGGCTTTATTTTGTGTCACATCCTAAAATAGCAGGAGATCTAGCTTCCATAGATTGAATCTGTCTGATCATTTTGTCGATCCAATTTCTAAAAAATGGAGGATGTATGCCTTCCACAAAACCATCCTGGTTTGCCAATATCAATCCAAATGTTTTTATCAGTACTGTCGCCATTATTGCGATATTTTTAGCGTTGGTCGTATTTGCACCCGATACTTTTTCAGTTCTCACCCAGCAAATGAACCAGTGGATTACCACCTCCTTTAGCTGGTTCTATGTATTGTCGGTGGCGATATTTCTCATCCTTCTGGTTTATATTGCCCTGTCGGATATGGGCAAAATCAAACTGGGGCCCGACCATAGCCAGCCGAAATATAGCAGTGCCTCCTGGTTCGCGATGTTATTCACCGCAGGGATGGGGATTGGCCTGATGTTCTTTGGCGTGGCCGAACCGGTGATGCATTATGTCACGCCACCTGCCGGTGAACCTGAAACCGTGCTGGCTGCACAACAATCTATGCGGGTCACCTTTTTTCACTGGGGCTTACATGCCTGGGCTATTTATACGCTTGTTGGCCTATCCTTGGCTTATTTTGCTTATCGGCATCAATTGCCTTTAAAAATCCGTTCGGCCTTGTATCCACTGATTGGTCAAAAGATCTATGGTCCGATTGGAGATGGCGTCGATACCTTCGCCACCATTGGTACGGTATTTGGTGTCGCCACCACGCTTGGTTTCGGGGTGACCCAAATCAATTCAGGTTTGAACTATTTGTTTGGCATTGAACAGGCACCCAGTACTCAGGTCATTTTGATTATTGTGGTCAGTGCCATGGCGGCGACTTCCGTATTTTTTGGATTAGACAAAGGAATTAAACGTTTATCTGAACTAAATTTGGTACTTGCACTGCTGTTGCTGATTTTTGTCTTTGTGGCAGGTCCGAGTATTTACCTGTTACAGACCACTATTCAGAATGCCGGACAGTATGTTTCAAATCTGTTTAGCATGACCTTTAATCTGTATGCCTATCAGCCAAGTGGCTGGATTGGCGGTTGGACCATCATGTACTGGGCTTGGTGGATTTCCTGGTCACCATTTGTTGGGATGTTTATTGCCCGGGTCTCGGAAGGGCGTAGTATTCGTGAATTTATCGTGGGTGTATTGCTGATTCCGACCGGATTTACCCTGATCTGGATGGGCTTTATGGGCAATGCCGCACTGTACAGCATTATGCATGAAGCCAATACTAACTTGCTAGAAGCAGTTCAGCGTGATTCATCTGTGGCTCTATTCGAATTTTTAGCTAATCTACCCTTCAGTTCAGTGACCAGTATCATTGCGACTTTACTGGTGATGCTGTTCTTTGTAACTTCTGCCGATTCAGGGGCATTGGTGACTGATTATCTGACAGCGAAAAGTGATAATTCGCCGACCTGGCAGCGTCTGTTCTGGACAGTGCTCATGGCTTTATTGGCTATCATCCTATTACTGGCGGGTGGCTTAGAGGCTTTGCAATCGGCCACGATCATGAGCGCCTTGCCATTTACATTTATTATGCTGCTGATGTGTTGGGGATTAATCAAAGCCTTACATCTGGATGTTACCAAAATGCATGCGCTGCAAGCCGCACGGATTACCCCGCGTGCGATCCAGAATCCGCGCAGCTGGCAACAGCGATTAGGCCTGATTATGCATTATCCGCACACTCAGGAAGAGGTGCAGCAGTATATTCACAATACAGTGAATAAGGCATTTCTCAGCTTTCAAAGTGAATTGAAACGGCGCCGATTACACGTGGTGATTAGCCCGCTAGAAGACGGTATACAGCTCCGTGTTGATCATCAGGATGAAATTAATTTTATCTATCAGGTCAATGCCACCCAGACTTTAAGTCCAAGCTTTATGTCTGAACTGGAGAATGCGAGCGTAGATTCCTATCAGGCAGAAGTCTTTTTAAGAGAAGGTGGGCAGGGTTATGATGTGATGGAGTGGACGCAAGAAGATCTATTGCAGGACATCATTGACCAATATGAACGTCATTTGCACTTCTTAAGTCTGGTACGTACACCTGAGTAAACGAAGTCATAAAACAATAAAAAAGGACGCAATATGCGTCCTTTTTTCTTTTCAGCATCTAATCAGAAATTAGAAACGGAATTTGGCATTTACACCAATCGTTTGTGTATCCAGTGCTTGGCCTTCAGCATTTGCATTTACATAAGATGCGCCAACTGCAACAGCAGGAGTGATGAAGTAGTTTACGTTCGCGCCCCAAGCTTTGTCTGGAGAATCAGCAAAGCTAGATTCCATATAAGATGCGCCAACGCTTAACTGTGGGTTAAGGAAAAGAGTTGTACCTAAGTTGTAGGCAGTATCTTCACCATAAACCAGGCCACTTTCAAAACCAATTGACATGTTAGTACCGTCAATCGCGCCTACATATTTAGTGCGGGCAGTGATTGCGTCTTGGTCTTCATTGATTGTGCCAGATTCAAGAGCAGCTTTAGCAACACCGTTGTTAAACATGTTGAAAGCATCATAAGAAGTTTGGTCAGCAACGCTGGTATAACCCACAGCAACCAAGAAGTTAGGGATTAGTAATGCACCCAGTTCTAATGCATAGCGGTCACCATTGTCATCAGTTTCAAGTGCATTTTTGCTGTCATTAATGGTGTGGTTATAAGATGCACTTGCATAAGCAGGAACAAATTTAGTCGGGATATATGCTTCAGCTTTAGCACCATATGTATGAGAAACGATGTCTAGACCCGCTTCATCATATTCGCCATAGTTATATGCTAAAGAAACATTAGATGCTTGGTTTAAAAAAGCAGCTTCAGCTAAAGGACCTTTAGAAGCATCAACATTGTTGAAGTAGTAAGTACCTTGAACCGCACCAGTGAAGTTCTGTTCATTCGCAGTGTTGTCGATGAACTCTGACTGACCTTGAACTTCAAATTGATATGCTTGAGCACCGGTCATGGCTAATAATAAAGCAGTGGCTAAACCGAGTTTTTTCATGATATTTACCGTTTTGTTACAAGATGTGTACAACTTTAGAACATATTGTATTGTAACAATTTATTAAGTCAATCTAATTCAAAATCGCTATTTTTTTAAGCTAAATCATTGTATTAATTTTGTGTAAAATTCAAGTATTAGGCTCGGAAGCCATTTTAGATAAAAAATCTTGTATAACAAAAAGCTAGACTTTAAATATAGAGTTGGGATTAAAGATTAAGGAGAAATTGTGTGGCTATTTAAATCACTTAATACGATTAAATTTCATATGTTTATCTATTAAAACAATTAAAAATAAGTGAGCTAATTCATAAATTTGTCAAGAAGTGCAAGGTGTCTGGCGCCTCATGTCTTGATTGGATTGCTTGATTTTAGAGCATCATCAGCTTGGGCTTTAGAGTGGATGTCTGTTTTTTGAGCTAAATGGGCATGATTTATAATCTTGACTGAAGCAATCGGCTTTACATTTTTAGGGGAATTTTACATAATATGAAAATCAAGTTAGAGTTCACACTTTCAGAGTGATTTAGCCTGATTCTCCACAATTTTTTGTTTTATCGCCCAGCTTTCCCCAAGGTTGGGCTTTTTTTTGTCCAGCATTTTTTATTTCGGATCATTCCGTTTCTGAAAAACCTTTAATTAAAAAAGATGATAAGAAGAAATATTATAATAATTTTAAGCACCAAAATAGTGCATATTAAAAAGTAAAAATAGAGGTCTAAAATTCAATAGCTAAAAAAAACCCCGATTTTCATAGAAAATCGGTTTTTTCGCCAAAATTTGCGGGTAAACTAAAATATCTGCTGAGGAATAATTTAACTCGCCCTAATGCGGTGCATTATGCACCTATTTGTTGCAGGTGTAAATAGTGCAGAAAGCAAGTTTTTATATTTTTTTAGCTGCTTAAATTCCCTTTTTTTTTATAAGACTTTATAGAGAGCTGTGGTCACGAAACCCTGCATTAACATTTCAAATAAACCAACTTAAGTATCTGAAAAATAATAGATGATAAAAATTCATTAAAAACATAAGTGAAGTAGGGCTAAAGGCTTTAAGACCATCCTGTTTTATTTGTATAATAATCAATCTATTTAGCTTTGCTTGTCATATTGGGGCGTAATACAACAGCATGAATCGTTTGTACTGGTCGATGTCGATTATTATTTTATGTTTACTTTGCATCTGTATTCCCTTAATTGTGAGTAGCAGTCAAAGTTATTTAAAATCCAGACAAACCTATCAACAATTGAATGCATTACAGCAGGTCGCTGATCTGGCAAATAAAATTTCGCGTGAGCGTGCGCCTGCCAATAAGGCCATGTCGAGTTCGGTGCAGGAATTTGCCCAGCATCAGCAAGAGCTAATCAGCTACCGTCGACAGGTGGATCAGCAGCTCTACCAGACGGCTGATGTCTTGACGGAGGTCGGTTTTAACAACCTGAGTCAGCAACTTTCACAGCTTGAAATCAGCCTGAAAAAAGGACGTGCACAGGTTGATGCTTATACCCGGATGCCACGTCAGCAACGTAGTGCACAAGAACTTGATCAGGCGATTCTGGCCATGTTTGCTGCCTGGGAAAATTGTCGTGAACTTTTACGTGACGTGGCGGTGGCTTCAGATAGCTCATCGACCCCTCTGAATAACTATATTAGCCAGATTTTATTTTTATCTGATTTACGTGACCAGGCGGGGCGGGTGGCCTCATCTATCATGGCGCATGTGGCTTTTGAAGCGCCGCTTCCCACTGAAAATATTACCCGCTCTTTACAGACCCAACATCAGGTGCGTTATTTGTGGGCCTTGATTGATACCATTCAACCTGCTCAAGATAAAACAGAGGAATTCATCCGTTTACATCGACGGGTAGAAACCGAGTTTATTCAGCAGGGCTTACCGATTGTGAGTGAGCTGATCAGTGACAGTCTGGAACAACGTGACTACCGTTTGAGCGGAACAGAGCTGACTGAAGCGATCGTAGATAAATTTGCGACTGTGGTAGACCTGCAAACTTATCTGCTGCAATACAGCAGAGATGCCGCTATTCAAGAAATGAACAGCAATATGCAGCGTTTGATCTGGAGCGTGTTGGTATCGCTGATTTCATTACTCACCGCGATTTCCACCATGGTCTTTGCACGCAAACAGGTATTTTTGCCACTGATTCAGGCACGCCGCATGTTGTTGAGTTTGTCTAAAAACTCGGGTCGTCAGAAAGTTGATATGCGGTTGCGTGAAGTGAATCATTCGGATTCCTTATTCGCTGCCATTCAGAAATTGCAACAGATGTTGCAAGAACGTGATGCGCTAGAGTTCCGTTTAAAGAATATTGCCCATTCCGATTCTTTGACCGGATTATCCAACCGTTTCGCGCTAGAAGAATATATTCGTTTTATGGAAAATCAGCCGGGTCAATTGAGCCAAACCTGTTTGATGATTATTGATATTGATCATTTTAAACAGGTGAATGATCAATATGGGCATATTATTGGCGATCAGGTGATTCAGCTGGTGGCCGAGCGTTTAAAGGCCAATGTCCGTGCTACAGATTTGCTGGTACGTTATGGGGGCGATGAATTTCTGGTGCTGATTGAAAATATCCAGATGCAGCAGGCATTGATTTTGGCCGATAACATTCGGGCTGAAGTGGCTGAGCGTCATATTGTGACTGCAGCAGGAGACGAGATTCAGATTTCAGTCAGTATCGGGGTTGCCATTGGTGCCATGTCCTGGATGGCTTTATTGTCAAATGCAGATGATGCGTTGTTTGCAGCAAAGGCCAAAGGACGTAATGCGGTGGCAGAAGTTTAAATGGTATAAGCGTGTGACTTAAAATTAAAAAATAATTTCGAGATGTAGTTTTTATAAAACATCATCAGTGCCATTTATTCAAATAAATAAAAAAATTATAAAATTTCAGGAGTATTTAAAATGAGTAAAAATTGCATTTTCTGTCAAATCGTCAAGGGTGAAATACCCTGTCATTTGATTGATGAAAATCATAAGTTTATGGCTTTTCTGACTATCTTTCCCAATACTTTGGGCGCGACTGTCGTCATCCCAAAACAGCATTATTCGAGCTACGCATTCGAACTGGATGATCAGGTTCTGACAGATCTGATGCTATATACCAAACAAGTGGCCTTAAAGCTGGATCATTATTTTGAGGATGTGGGCAGAACAGGGATGATTTTTGAAGGTTTTGGTGTCGATCATGTGCATGCCAAATTATTTCCGATGCATCAGACCCAAGGCCTGCATGAGAATTGGCAACCCGTGAATTCTTCAATCGATAAATATTTCGATGCCTATGAAGGTTATATTTCATCGCATGATGCGCAAAGAGCAGATGATCAAGAACTGGCACAATTGGCTGAAGCAATTCGTTTAATAGAATAGTGAGAAATAAAAAAACGGTGAATGAATCACCGTTTTATCATACTTATTGGATGGATAAAATCGCCCCTACCCCTAAGTCCTATATGACGTCAGATAAAGAAGAAAAATCTCTCCTTTTTCAAAGGAGGGTTGGGGAGGATTTAAAAAAAATTACTTCAACAACGGCTTCAAGAATTTACCCGTATGTGACGCTTTCACTTTCACAACCTGTTCAGGCGTACCTTCCGCAACAATCATACCACCACCTGAACCACCTTCAGGACCTAAGTCCACGACCCAGTCAGCAGTTTTAATCACGTCCAGATTATGCTCAATGACCACGATGGTATTGCCCTTGTCACGGAGCTGATGCAGGATATCCAGCAGTTTGGCAATATCATGGAAATGCAGACCCGTGGTCGGTTCATCCAGAATATATAGGGTTTGACCAGTATCGCGTTTGGCCAGTTCACGTGCCAGTTTGACACGCTGTGCTTCACCACCAGAAAGAGTGGTCGCAGACTGACCCAGACGGATATAACCCAAACCGACCTGATGTAATGTTTCCAGACGACGGTGAATCACCGGAATCGCATCGAAGAAATGCATGGCATCTTCAACGGTCATCTGCAAGACATCGGAAATATTCTTGCCCTTATAGTTTACTTCCAGCGTTTCACGATTATAGCGTTTGCCATGACAGGCATCACATGGCACATACATATCCGGTAGGAAGTGCATCGCTACCTTGATCATGCCGTCACCTTCACAGGCTTCACAGCGGCCACCTTTCACGTTAAACGAGAAACGACCGGCAGCATAACCGCGTGCCTTGGCTTCTTGCGTCTGTGAAAACAGTTCACGAATCGGGGTAAATAGGCCGGTATAAGTCGCCGGATTGGAACGCGGGGTACGTCCAATCGGACTCTGGTCAATATCCACCACTTTGTCGAGGAACTGTAAACCATCAATCGATTCAAACTTTTCCGAAGTTAAAGTGGTGGCACCATTGAGCTGGGTCGCCGCCAAAGGTAACAAAGTCCGGTTAATCAAGGTCGATTTACCTGAACCGGACACCCCGGTAACACAGGTCATAATACCTAAAGGAATGGTCAGATCGACTTTTTTCAGGTTATGCCCGGATGCTCCCATCAGCTTGATCTGTTCTTTAGGCTTAGGCGGTTGAATCCGTTTTTTCGGCACTTCAATTTTTAATTTTCCGGATAAATATTTTCCGGTCAGCGAGTCCGGATTGGCCAGAATTTCATCATACGTTCCTTCGGCAATCACATGCCCACCATGCACACCGGCACCCGGACCGATATCAATAATATGATCGGCGGCACGAATCGCATCTTCATCATGCTCGACCACCAGCACGGTATTGCCCAGATCACGCAGACGGATCAAGGTCTGTAATAGACGGTCGTTATCACGTTGATGCAAACCAATTGACGGCTCATCCAGCACATACATCACGCCCATCAAACCGGCACCGATCTGTGAAGCCAGACGAATTCGCTGTGCTTCACCGCCCGAAAGGGTTTCGGCAGAACGGGACAGACTCAGATAATTCAGGCCAACCGATACCAGAAAATGTAGACGTTCACGGATTTCCTTGAAAATCTTGTCGGCGATTTCACCGCGTGCACCTTCCAGATGAATGCCCTGATAATAACTTTCAGCATCGCCGATCGACATGCGGGTAATGTCAGCAATGGTCTTGTCCAGAATTTTCACATTACGCGAAATTTCATTCAGACGTGAACCATCACAGGCATCACAGGCAGCATTGGATAAATACTGCGCCAGATCATCACGCACATAATTACTTTCAGTTTCACGATAACGGCGTTCCAGATGCGGCAAAATCCCTTCAAAAGGAATGACCCGATTATGACATCGGCCACGTTCATCGATATAGCTCAGATCAATTTTTTCTTTGCCAGTGCCGTAGAGAAATTTCTTCTTGGTGTCGGCATCCAGTTCATTCCATGGAGTTTCCAGAGAAAAACCAAAATGCTCGGCGACTTTCTGGATCATGCTGTAATAGTAAGGACGCTGACGGTCCCAACCACGAATCGCGCCTTGGCTAACGCTGACCTCAGGATTAGGAATCAGTTTGTCGGCACTGAAATGGCTGCGGGTCCCTAGACCATCACAGACCGGACAGGCACCAAAAGGATTGTTGAATGAAAACAGGCGTGGTTCCAGTTCAGCCACTGCACGGTCACATTCCGGGCAGGAGTGTTTGGCTGAAAACACACGATCGTTATGCTCGCCCTTCATCCAGGATAAAATCGCGATATCACCACCTAAACGTAGCGCGGTTTCAAAACTTTCTGCAATGCGGTTACCTAAGTCATCACGGACTTTAAAACGGTCCACCACCACTTCAATGGTATGTTTTTTCTTTTTGTCCAGTTCAGGTGGCGGATCAATTTCCATGATCTCGCCATCGACGCGGGCGCGGACGAAACCCTGGCTTTGTAGCTGTTCAAACAGCGCCGTATATTCACCTTTACGTTCACGCACCACCGGTGCTAATAGTAAAAGAGCAGTGCCTTCTTCTAATGCTTTGACTGCATCGACCATTTCAGTAACCGTTTGTGCCACCATCGGCAGATCATGTTCAGGACAGAACGGTGTACCGACACGCGCATACAGCAGGCGTAAATAGTCATAAATTTCGGTAATGGTACCCACGGTCGAACGCGGGTTATGACTGGTAGATTTCTGTTCGATGGCAATCGCTGGACTCAAGCCTTCAATAGAATCCACTTCCGGTTTTTCCATCTGGGAGAGGAACTGGCGGGCATAGGCAGACAGCGATTCCACATAACGGCGCTGACCTTCGGCATATAAGGTATCAAAGGCAAGCGAGGACTTTCCTGAACCAGACAGTCCCGTAATCACCACAAACTTGTCGCGTGGTATATCAAGGTTCACATTTTTCAGGTTATGGGTACGTGCGCCTCGAATACGGATGTGGCTTTGGCTCATGCAAGGATCCTAGAATATTCATCAAAAACCCTTATATGATACCGGATGAAAAATGTTCAAGTGCAAATAAAAGTATTTTAAACGTCAAGTTATGTCGGTGATTGGTCAATTCATCACAACATTAAGAAACACAACAGCAGATCATTTAAATATTCACAATCATCATGTACAAGGTAAATACTTAACAAGCCGCTGCATAACGGCGTTCAAAGATCGACTCAATCTCTTCAAAACAGCGGTCACGTAGCACATCATGATGCAGACGTGCATAAAAATTGACTTCATTTTCCAGAATGTGCAGAAAGTCCTCATAGTCTTTTCGGAAAAAATCCAGGTCGAGCAAATCGTTACGGCGTGCCTGATGACAGCGATACTTTTCAATAAATTTCAGCAGATGTTTCTGGATATGCGTGTTGGTATGGTAAATCAGATAAGTGGCTGCCGAACCACAATCTAGACAGCCTTGTTCCAGATAGATTTCTTCATTGTTGAACCAGCAACATTGCAGGGTAAAAAATGCCCGAATCGCTTCGGTGCCTAAAGTGTCCATATTGTCTGCCTCTTTCCGGGATTGAATTTATTAATTGATAATTATTCTCAATTATTGTGCGGCAATTTTGGGCTTATAGCTAGGTCTAGCGTAGTGGCCCGTTCTATCCTTGTTTTTTTCAGACTAAGCCGTTTTTATGATCGGTTTATGACAGTAGAAATTTTTTTAAACGGCTATAACCAAAAAGCCCTGTCTTAAACAGGGCTTTTTTTATTCGTCCGTCTTATTCATCCAGACCAGGCCACTGGCGTTGCTCAAAGGCACTATGCCAGAATAACCATTCCAGACGGGCAGCATGCGTATAAGCTGCATGCATTTTTTCCAGTGTATCTGCATCGACACGCGCCGCAACACGGTCAACGGTTGCAATCACATTCCGTACCGCAGTGTGGAATTCCTCTCCTGAATAGGTATCCACCCAGGCTTGATACGGATTATTCAGCGCAGAGTTGTCGACAATATCTTTGCCAACTTCGGCATAAATCCAGAAACAAGGCAGCAACGAGGCCAGCACCACCGGGTAGCTTTCTGACCAGGCGGTCGAAGTCAGATAAGAAGTATAGTGGTGACACGCCAGAGTCAGCGGGGTATTTTCAAACTGCTCTTTGCTAATGCCAAAATCCTGCATAAAGCCATCATGCAGGCTACGTTCCACCACAATCGCTATTTTGGCTGCCTCGGCAAACTGGATTACATCGTCCGCTTCAAAAGCTTTGGCGGCACACACGGCCAGTGCACGACCATAGGCGAGTAAATAATGCGCATCCTGAATCACATAATGACTAAAGGCTTCACGGCTTAAAGTACCTTGCGCCAGTTGCTGATTAAAGGGCAAGGCCAGGGTCTTCTGATAAAGTCCGAGATTACGTTGCCATACCTCTTGTGAAAAACTCATGCTGAAAATCCTTCGCAGTTCAAGTTAAACCATGCGGCACTATAGCAAAGATCGGGCTGTTTAAAAGATCGGCAAATTCTAAAAACAGAAAATAAGATAAAACAGCTCAGGAAGTGCTTTGGTTTATGCGCTAAAAGTTTCATAATTAGCTTAACTTTTCCTATTCGTATAGCTGCTCTCTCGCAGCCATACATTTATTTAATTTATCCAAGGTCGTTGTGTATGTTGAAACATTTTGGTTTCTCGATTGCATTTTCGATCGTGTGTCTTGGTTTATCTGCGTATTGGGGTTATACCCATGGTCCGGACGCAGGCCTGCAAACCATGCTCACAGCGCTGACCATTACCGCTATTCTGGCGATTATGGAAGTGTCGTTGTCCTTTGATAACGCGGTTGTCAATGCCTCAGTCCTACGGGGTTGGGATCATTTCTGGAAAATGCTGTTCCTGACAGTCGGTATTCTGATTGCAGTTTTCGGGATGCGTTTGATCTTCCCAGTGGTCATTGTTGCAGTGACTGCAGACCTGGACTTTATGGAAGTGGTACGTCTGGCCCTGAATGATCCGAAAGAATATTCAGCACGTTTAATGGCACATCATCCTGAGATTGCTGCTTTTGGTGGTGCTTTTCTGTTGATGGTATTCCTGAACTTCTTCCTGGATGAAGAAAAAGACACGCATTGGTTCAGACGGGTGGAACGCCGTCTGTCCAATCTGGCCAATGTACCGGCGATGTCGGTGTTTATCGCACTGGTAGCCTTGTTAATTATGGCAGCCAATGTCGATGAAGCTAAGCGTCTGGCAGTGACTATGGCGGGGATCTGGGGCATCGTGATTTATATCGGTGTGCAGGTTCTGAGCCATATGCTCGGTGGTGAACCGGAAGTCGATGAAGAAGGCAATGCCATTCGTCATGATGAAAATGGCGTACCGACGGGTGTAGTGAAAGCCGGTATTGGTGGTTTCCTCTATCTAGAAGTCCTGGATGCCTCTTTCAGTTTTGATGGCGTGATCGGTGCCTTTGCGATTACCTCAGACGTGGTCATCATCATGCTGGGTCTGGCAATTGGTGCGATCTTTGTCCGTTCAATGACGATTTATCTGGTTGAGCAGGGCACATTGGATGCTTATATCTACCTGGAACATGGTGCGCATTATGCCATCGGTGCACTGGCTTTCATTATGATTGCCAGCGGAACCGGTCTGCATGTGCCAGAAGTGGTAACCGGTCTGATCGGTGTAGCCTTTATTGTTTGGGCAGTATTTGCCTCGATTCAATACAAAAAGCGTCAGGCGGCTTTAGACAAATAAAGCGCTGTTCCTGAATAAAAAGCGTAGCTCCGGCTGCGCTTTTTTGTTTTTAGATTGGCATCATCTTTATTTCAAATAAAATTCATGTCTTATTAATGAGCTGAATGTCCTATAATCTGGGCTCCAGATTAATTAACCCAATCGCCATAATTTATGATGAATGCTTTAGAACGTCGTTCAACCTTTGCCCTGAGCAGTATTTTTGCACTGCGCATGCTGGGGTTGTTTATGATTATCCCGGTGTTTTCTGTGGCAGGGCAGGCATATCAATATGCAACACCTGCACTGATCGGTTTGGCGGTCGGGGTCTATGGTCTGACCCAGGCTTTATTGCAGATTCCATTCAGCCTGATTGCCGACCGTTACAGCCGTAAGCCACTGGTGGTTTTAGGGCTGCTACTATTTGCGCTGGGCGGTGCAATTGCGGCCATGTCGGACACCATTTATGGCGTGATTATCGGCCGAGCGATCGCCGGTGGTGGTGCAGTATCTGCTGTGGTGATGGCGTTGCTGGCAGATGTCACCCGTGAAGAAAACCGCATGAAAGCCATGGCGATGATGGGCATGAGTATCGGCCTGTCTTTTGTGGTGGCCTTTAGTCTGGGGCCTTGGCTGACGGGTCTGGTTGGCATCTCGGGATTATTCTGGGTGACTACGGTGATGGGCCTGGCGGCGATTGCCATGCTGTTGATGGTGCCTAAAGTCACGCGGCATCATAAAAACTTTCAGCAAGGCTATCTGGCACAGTTGAAACAGGTAATCAAAATCGGGGATCTGAATCGTCTGCATGTCTCCGTCTTTACCCTGCATTTATTGCTCACTGCAATGTTTATCTATGTACCTTCACAGCTGATCGAATTTGCTGATCTACCACTTTCTAGTCATGGCTGGGTATATTTGCCGCTGTTGGTACTGAGCCTGTTCTTTGCTTTTCCAAGTATTATCCTGGCAGAAAAATACCACAAAATGCGCGCAATTTTTCTGGTAGCCATTACCGGTATTATTCTGGGTTTGATGGTGATGGCATTTGGTTTTGAATCCAAATATGTCTTGCTGATTGGTCTAGGACTGTTCTTCATTGCCTTTAATGTCATGGAAGCTCTGTTGCCGTCCTGGTTATCGAAAGCGGCACCGATCCAGTCCAAAGCCACCGCGATGGGCGTGAATGCCAGTAGCCAGTTTTTAGGGGCGTTCTTTGGCGGTATGATTGGCGGACAATTATTACTGCTGAACAATACCTCGATGGGCTGGAGTATCCTGACAGGGATCGCGATAATCTGGCTGCTGATGAGTTTAGGACTGGCACAGCCACGCTATCTGTCATCGCTGGTGTTGCGTTTGCCGGAAAGCAGACAAACTGACGAATGGACTTCTCAGCTTTTGGCGATTCGTGGTATTGAAGAGGTCGTGGTGATGTCTGAACAGCAAGTTGCCTATGTAAAAGTCGATAAACAGCAGATTGATGATGCTTCGCGACAACAATTAACGCACTTGTTGGGTAAAGAGGTAGCCATTTAAGCATAACTCTTATAAAGTAAAATACAGAAATATATAGGAAGTAAACGGCAAATGCGTGGTGTAAATAAAGTTATTTTAGTGGGTACTTTGGGTAAAGATCCGGAAACCAAAACTTTTGCAAATGGTGGCTCTCTCACTCAATTCTCGATCGCAACCAGCGATTCGTGGACAGATAAAAGTACCGGTGAACGTAAAGAACAAACGGAATGGCACCGTATCGTGTTGCATAACCGTTTAGGTGAAATTGCACAGCAATATCTTCGTAAAGGCTCAAAAGTATATATTGAAGGTTCATTACGTACCCGTCAGTGGACTGACCAGAATGGTCAGGAGCGCTATACGACGGAAATTCGTGGTGAACAAATGCAGATGTTAGACTCTAGCCGTCCTCAAAATGATCAGGGCGAGAGCAGCTTTAACCAGCCACGCTTTAATAACAATAATCAGGCGAACAACAACCAGGGTGGTTATGGCAATAACCCGCAATCAGGTTATGGTTCAGCGCCACAGCAAGGCGGTTTTAGCAACAACCAGGGCGGCGGTTATGGCAATAATAATCCGAGTGGTTTTGCGCCAAAATCTGCACCTGCTCCAACAGCAGCACCTGCAGCAGATCTAGATGATGACCTTCCATTTTGATCTATTAGAACGGTAAATCATCATTAAAACCCACCTGAATGCGGTGGGTTTTTTATGTCTTGAAGATTGGTATTGAGTTTGCATAAAGCCCAACTTATTAGAAGAATCATAAGTGTTAAAGCATTATCTTGCTTTTGATCAGCACAACTCTGCATCGAGAAAATAAATGAGATTAACAATACTAATAGAAATTAATGATCTAAAAAAGCGATCATTTTTATAAAAATTTGCGGTTTTACCTATTTTGAAATTTTTCGTATTCTAGCTTCACAAGATAAGCAATCCCAGAAATAAGCCAGAGGAAATATCTCATGAGTTTAATCAATACTGAAATCAAATCATTCAATGCAACTGCTTACCACAATGGTCAGTTCATTGAAGTTTCTGAGCAAGACCTGAAAGGAAAATGGTCAGTGGTGTTTTTCTATCCTGCAGATTTCACCTTTGTTTGTCCAACTGAATTAGGCGATCTTGCTGATCAGTATGCTGAATTCCAGAAAATGGGTGTAGAAATCTATGGCGTGTCTACCGATACTCATTTCACCCATAAAGCTTGGCATGATACCTCTGACGTGATTGGTAAAATCCAGTATCCATTGATTGGTGATCCAACCTGGACTTTGTCTAAAAACTTCGAAGTATTGATTGAAGCTGAAGGTCTGGCAGATCGTGGTACTTTCGTGATTGATCCAGAAGGTAAAATCCAGATCATTGAAATCAACGCGGGTGGTATTGGCCGTGATGCACAAGAGCTTCTTCGTAAAGTGAAAGCTGCACAATATGTACATGCGCACCCAGGTGAAGTTTGTCCAGCAAAATGGAAAGAAGGCGAGGCTACACTAGCGCCGTCAATCGACCTGGTGGGTAAAATCTAATTCAAACCTAGTTCTTTGAAGCAAAAAATCCAGCATAAGTTGCTGGATTTTTTATTTTTTTAGTTTAGAGATTTATGAATTCTAGACAAAAAAATCATGCCATTTGATTTCTATTTGAGAACAACATGAGGATTGAGGAATTGCACTCTATGCTTTTTAAGCGGCTTATGAGAGGCAATCAAGTAAGCTCAATACCATGCTGCATGATCAACCAGGCCTGAAAACAAAGAAGCCTCTGCTTTCGCAGAGGCTTTTATTTTATAAGGCGCTGTAGTTTCTTGTCGTTTTAAACAATTTTCGCATAAATGCATCTGAATGGAACCGGATGAATTTATGGTTTTCTTATGCTGCGAATCATAGGTATTTTGAAAGTTTTTGTCAACCAAGGATTATAAAAATGGTTAATTAAATTATTTGTTTTTAAAGTAATTTTTTTATCTTTTAAATAAAAATATAAATAAAATCCTATATTTGATGGAATTTTAACTGCTGCAAAAAAATGAATAAAAAGCAGGTGAAATTGAACAAAAAGGCCTTTACGAAAAATATATATTCTGGAAGATTTTAATAACCTGTTTGATTGGCGCATGGTACATAATTTCTGTAGTTTTTCAATGACGGATGATCAGTTTGGATATCGCAGTAATTGGTAGTGGCATGGCCGGACTGGCTACAGCCAGAATTCTCCAGGACGCAGGGCATCACATCACGATTTTTGAAGCACTTCCAGGTCGCGGCATGGACAGTCATAGCCTTGAATTTGAAGGGGGCCTGATTGACGCACCTTTACGTGTGATGAACCCCTATCTGTGGAAAAACACCCTGAGTCTGGCCACGCATCTGGGCATTAAAACTTATCCGGTGCGGACCTATATGGCCTGCAGCTGGTTATTTGAAGATAAAACTGAAACCTGGCTGACCACATCGCGTAGCCGAATTGGCAATATCCCGATTATCAATAACCGTAAAGGCCTGCAGCAGTATGGCTGGCGTCTGGTCAAAGGCCTGTTGCAGTTAAAAGTTGCATTGACCAAATTCTTTAAATCGAAAAATCAGGACATCAGCCTGGCAGAATTTATCAATCGTAACGAGATTGAAGAAGTGTTCTGGCACGGTGCGGTGATGCCGGTGCTATATACCATCTGTACCTGCAATCCGAAAACCATTGGTGAATGGCCAGCTAAACCGTTGTTAATTTTTCTGCGTCAATTAACCGATGGCGATGCGTTACTGCGTCTGCAAGGCGGTACACCAGCGTTGGTCGATAAGCTGATTGAAGGCATTCAAATTGAAGACGGTTCAGCAATTACACTGGTACAAGAGCAGGGCGATCAGGTCAAAGTTGAAAATGCGGCCGGTTATTCAAAACTGTTTGACCGGGTGATTGTCGCGACACCGACCACCAAAATTGAGGAGTTCCTGGATCCAGAACAGTTTGCCAGTGAAATTGAATTATTGAAGAAATTCAAATTCGAACAGGGCGAACTGGTGATTCATACCGATGCCAGCGTGATGCCGCCAAAACGTAAAGACTGGGCCGTACTCAGCTATATGATGGACCGTAAATTTACCCGTCAGCAATTTACCGTGTGGCTTAACTCGATTGAACCTTCTTTGGTCGGCAAGTCGGCCGTGTTTCAGACCTGGCGTCCGGTAACCGACATTGATCCGAAGAAAGTGATCAAATCGGTCATGCTGACGCGTGCAGTGGTCGATGCCAATACCGTGGCACTGAATAAGGAATTGCAGCAACGTCATCTGGATGCCAACCGTAAGGTCTTCTTCTGTGGCTCATGGTCATGTGACGGTTTGCCAATTCTGGAATCGGCAGTGACTTCAGCGATGAAAATTGCGGAAATTTTTGGTGCACCTTTACCATTCCAAGGTTTAAAACCTGTGGTTGAGGTGGCTCCACAACTGGGTTATTAATCCATGCAATGGCTTCAGGCACTGCGTCAGCGTCTTCCTCAGCACAAGTATGCAATTGATGCCGCTGTGTTGGGCGATCATGCGCAATTGCCCTGGAGCAATTTAGGATATTGGCAAGCCGGTCAGCAGGATTATGCGGCTGCCTGTCGTATGCTCACCGATCACCTTGCACAAACTGTAAATTTAAATTCAAAAGATAAACTGCTGGATTTAGGCTGCGGTCAGGGTGCAAGTTTGCTGTACTGGCAACAACACTATCAGGTGCAATATCTGGCGGGGGTTGAGCTGCAGGCTGCTTGTGTAGCTAATATTCAGCAACATCTGCCAGAACTGAATGCCATTTATCAGGCGTCATTTTTGCGTTTAAAAGAATTGCCATTTTCCCAGCGTTTTGATGTGGTGCTGTGTCTGGATGCGGCTTATCACAGTCCTGTGCCTTTATTCTTGGAGCAGATCCGTAGTGTTTTAAATTCAAATGCACGGATTGGTTTTCATCATCTGGTTTTGTCCGAGCGTTGGGAAAATTTAAATGCATTACAACGGCATAAATATCAGTTTTTATTGAAATCTGCCGATGTGAATTTAAAAGATTTAATGACAGTGGGTGCATTATATGCCTGTCTGGATCGTTTTGAATTTAAAAATATCCAGATTCAGGATCTGTCTGAGCCGGTATTTTCAGGCTTTGCGGATTATGTGCAAAAAACTTTGAATTCAAAAGCATCAGATGATCAGGCTCAAGGTTCAAAACTGGATCATTTTAAAATTCAGATGACAGCGAAACTATGCCGAAAATTATATCAGGAAGGGATTGTGAGATATGTGCAAGTGACGGCACAATCGAAGCACTAGAAAGTGCAAGAAAACTCAGCTGAAAATACCAAAACCCAGAAACATCAAAGCCTCACTAAAAAGCGAGGCTAAGATATGGTGCCGGCACACGGATTCGAACTGTGGACCTACTGATTACAAGTCAGTTGCTCTACCAACTGAGCTATGCCGGCATGGTGGAGTGCATTTTACAGATTTTTTTTGGTCACGCAAGCCAAAAAATAACCGTTTAAACTGTTTCGGCAGGATTTGTTTATTTTGACCCGATGGATGAAAAGTTCTGTTTTGGGCTATGCGCAAAGAAATCGCCCATATGTGAAGATATGGGCGAGGGTGAAAGCACAGGATTGGTTCTGGATATGAGTCGGTTATAAGGTTTATCTGTTTTTCAGGATGCGATCTAATTCTTGTGCACATTCCTCTAAAGTAAAGGCCATATCAAACTGCATTTGAGGTTTGAGTTCTTGAGCGAGGCTTCTCCACTGTTCGATGAGTCTCAAGGCTTTTTGAATTTTATGTTTATTGATGTCCTTGGCAATAGTTGGGGTATAACCGCCACGTTTTGCATTTTTAATCTGTTTGGCATAGTTTGCGCTGTTATTCATGTTCGCTCTCCGAATAGCAGTGTATCTATTTTTTAACTTCAAATTTGAATGGCTCGGTTCACTTGGTTATTTCTTTCTATCCTGTGGTTTTTATTCTCCTTTTAGTTGATTTATAAGCAACATAACATAGCTTTGATGACAATAAAATTAAGCTATTTCTGTGCCAGTTTTTTGTTTGAACACATAAATAAAAACCTGAAATGAATGGCGTACAGAAACTGCACAATTCATCAGTTTTCTGGCTGATGAAAAATGAAAATTTTAAAAATAGAATTGAGCGTAAGTGTTCTGTTGCAAAAGATTTTTATGAACGAGGCTTGATATCAATTCAATGATTTGCATAAGGTGATTGATAATAATATTTTAAGATCTAAGCAGATGATTTTTTTTGCTGGATAGGATGATGGATAAAATTAAATATAAAAAACCCGAATCATGTGATTCGGGTTTTTAAATTCTGGCGGTGAGAGAGGGATTCGAACCCTCGAAACGCTATAAACGTTTAC
The DNA here is from genome assembly GCA_013530545.1 of Acinetobacter lwoffii. Classification (GTDB taxonomy): domain Bacteria; phylum Pseudomonadota; class Gammaproteobacteria; order Pseudomonadales; family Moraxellaceae; genus Acinetobacter; species Acinetobacter lwoffii_G. Next base: position 133 of record SPVA01000058.1, on the reverse strand, counting down.
ACACTTTCCAGGCGTGCTCCTTCAGCCACTCGGACACCTCACCATAGGCCGAGGATAATAGCGAAAAAAACCAGCTGTGCCAAGCTGAAACAATTGATTTGCAGAAAAACTTTTAATGCGGTGCTATGATTCG
>SPVA01000115.1 GCA_013530545.1 Acinetobacter lwoffii | reverse complement strand
CAAGCACGTTGGGAAGAGTTTGATTTGGAGGGGCGTAAGTGGGATATTCCTGAAGAACGAATGAAGAACCGACTTTCACATCGTGTGCCGTTGACTGACATGATGATTGCTGAGCTTCAGGCTTTGAGACTTACCCATAATCAGGAACTGCTATTTCCACATCGTTTGAATAACAAAGAATCAATGCGTAGTGAGTCTATTTTGGCTGTGATCAAACGTTCAGGCTATGCGGGACGAATGACCACACATGGCTTTAGATCTCTATTTAGTACTGTCGTAAATGAATCGAATCTGTTTAATCCAGATGCCATTGAGCGCCAGCTTGCTCATGTGCCCCAGAATAGAATTCGCTCGGCCTATAACCGAGCACAGTACTGGGATGAAAGGGTAAGATTGATGGAGTGGTACGGAGAGCAAGTGAAAGGGTGGATGGCTCAGTAAAGAGCCTTGCCTTCATCATCACACATTTCAAGTAAATACGATTCATTAATTAATTCTTCAAGTATTTCGCTCTCACTCTTGTTTTTAAAGAGCGCAAGTTTTTTTAGATTTCTTTTCGCTTGTTTTGTGAGAGGTAAGTGGTGTTTTGTCTTGGTTTTTCCTGCATTTCTAAATTTTTGTTGGCTCCACGATTTTCGCATTCTTTCAATGAATTGTGACTTTTCATCATAAAGAAAGGCCTTATAACAATCTAAAGATGTAGATATTATTAGAGAAGGATCATAGCTGTGGATCGTATCCACTGTAAAAAAACTTATTAATCTATATTTCGATTGTAAGTATTTTATAGCCCATTCAGTTTGATTCGTATTACTGAAATCAATCCATTTTAACTGGGAATCTTGAGTTTTATGTCTGTTATATGTTCTTAAAGCAATGTTTAAATCATTGATTTTTTTATCATTAGAGATAGGTGCTATATCTATAGAATAAATTAAGTAATCATATAGTGATTTTGTTAGGGGTAATATAAAGGTAGAACTAGAAACAAAATCTAATATAAATAAAATTTTTCTAAAATCGTTTTTGTTAATCATCTCGAAATTAGATTTATTGATAAGGCAAGAATCTAGAATGTTACAGATAGTCTCATGAGAAATTGAACGTGATGTACAGTAGCTTTTAATTAATTCAATCTTATAACTTCTATTCGTATTACATATAAGTTCATATTTATTAAAAATATTAAAGTGACCCAATAAAAAATCACATTCTCTGTCTGTTAAATTTCCCACTAAATTATCAATATTATTGATAATTATTCCATTTCGAATAATCAATTTAGATATCTCTATAAAATTATTGTTGTATTTAAAAGATATTTTTATAATTATTCAAGTGATATTTTCGTGATATTTTCGTGATAATTATACTTTAAAAATTTTGTTATAGTGATACAAAACAATGGTTTGAGTTTAAATTATTGCCATTTTTAGGGTTTTTATAGCTTTAATTTAAAAGTTGGTGTTGTACTTATTATAAATAAAAATTAGTTAATTTTAGATTAACGATAAAAATTTAAGTTAAAAGTCCCTCTAAACCACCTCAAGTTGTTTTCTACTCTTAAAGAAATTAATTTCTGAAGTGTTAAATGAATGCATGCTATACAGAACTGGAGCCATGAACTAGTGCTTTAAGTTGGTGCTGTTGCAACAGCAGGTGATCCATGCAGATGAAATGCCGGTCACCATCATGCAGATGGTGGATGATGAGAAAAGCCCACAAAAGTTATGTTTGGGTCTATGCCAGCACACAGTACAATCCAGTTTAGGTGGTGATCTATGACTTTCAAGATAGCCGTTCTGGCCAGCTTGCTGAAGAGTTCCTAAATGGCTGGCAAGGTCATCTGGTCTGTGATGATTCTAGTGGTTATAAAGCACGCTTTAAATCAGGCCAGGTCATTGAGGTGGGCTGCATGGTGCATGCACGTCGTAAATTCCATGAACTATATGTGACTAGGAAAAGTCAGATCGAGGAACAGGCATTACGACTGCTTCAGAAACTGTATGCGATAGAAGTAGAATTAATAAAAAAGACCAACGCTTCACAGGGCAACCGCCGAAAATACTGGCAACAGTACAGTCAACCGATCATGCAACAACTATATGAATGACTCAACCAACATCATCTGACGGTGCCACCGAATTCAGCCACTGCTAAGGTAATCAATTACAGCCTAAACCGTTGGTAAGCTTTAAGTCGCTATTTGGATGATGGCAATCTACCGCTTGATATGAAGCATTGCTTCTCAATGGTTGGAAGTTGCTTTGATCTTCTTGCGCTGCTTTAACCGCAGCTCATGGGACGTAAGAACTGACTATTTGCAGGTTCGCTGCGCAGTGATCAATGAGCTGCCAATATCATGACTTTAATGCGGTCAGCAAAGCTGAATAGCTTGGACCCGTATGCCTATTTAAGTGATGTGCTGAAAAGGCTACCAGCACATAAAGTGACCCAAATAGAATTACTGCCACACCGCTGGAAATCTGACCAAAATTAAAAATAGGCATGGGGTTCAGCGGACGCTTACGCTAACCACACGCTTGTCTTAAAAAGTTAACTTTAGCTTCAAAAAAATTATGAATGATAAGGGTGGGCTGGGTTGCCTTTCTTATGATCGTTGGCTACCCCGTGTTCTTAAGCTATTCTCTTAATGGGTTTTTTTAATTATATATTTAATTTAATAAGAATTTAAAAATATCTAATCTATTCAATTTCTTATATAGAGCTTTACCATTGAACTGGTCTCACTGCTTATGGCTAGCAGTGATAGACAAGAAGCTCATAAAAAAATACATAGCATGCTTAGGTATGATTAATAACCTAAGCGTGATGAGCATGTTTGATACTTCATTATTTTACAATGAGTCCTATGTGATGACTCAAATTGATCTTTTTATAAGAAAAATCCCTTACCAAGGGATTTTGTTGAAAGAGTTCAGGAAAACTCTATCTGAATTAATTGTACCCTTTAAATTTCATTATAAGTTAGGACTATCTTATTGCCTATCTATCAGACTATTTTCGGATATAGTTGTTTTAATTGATAGAAAGTTGGAACTAGATGGATTCGGTATAAATTATAATACAATTATATACTTAGATGATAATTTAACTAAAGCTCTTATTGGGATTATAAAGGACCAGGGATCTGCGCTGAAGGCAGATACAGAAAAGTTAAAAAGACAGGAAGTCTTGAACCGTGAGTCTTTAAAAGAATATGTAAATCAACTTACACAGCATTATGCAAAATTACTTTTTGTGAGAGTTGATCTTTATTTTGATGAGGAGGGAGCAATAGACGTATCAATGGTTGAATATGCTCAATATATGAAAACCTTGAGAAATAGAATATCAAATCAGGATGGTTGTTTTTCTGATTTACAGGGATATGCCTGGGCAGTAGAGCAAGGCGAGCAGCGAGGATACCACAGCCATTTACTTCTTATCTACGATGGTCACAAGCATCAAAATGACTGCTACTTAGGTTTAGAAGTGGGTAAGTGTTGGCAGAAGCTTCTCAATGGAAAAGGGACTTTTTTTACATCCAACTATCCGGATTATAAAGCCAAATTTAGAGATGTTGCTTCTTTGGGAGTGGGAATGATTCATCGTAATAATGCCAGTGAAGTAGCTAATGCAATCAATGCGGCAATGTATCTCGTGAATCCTGAGAAAACCAATCAATTTTTAAAAGTCAAATTACCTAAAATGAAAACATTTGGGACAGGTCAATTTAATGTTAGCTGGAGAAGAGGAATCTAAAGCTAAATTATTTCAAATATATAACATCACTATGAATGTCATGGCTCTTTTACTTTGAGCTATTAGATCAATGAATTTTAAGCCTGTTTTCAAAAGCAGGCTTTTTCGCTATTTGGAGCTATATATTATGAAGCAATGCCCATCTTGTAATTCTAGTCAGATCAGCTTGATTGAGATCAAGCCGCGAGTGCCAGCCGTATCCGATGTTTCAACTTTACTGACTTCTCCTACCACAATGTCAGCATTAGGGGTAAACCTAATTCGTTCAACCAATCTACCCCCAGTTATTGGGGCAATTGCAGGGATCGTTATTAGCGGGGTGTTTATGGTGTTAACGAATGATGAAACTAATCAGCCTATGTACTATTGCCATTCATGTAAAAACCATTTTGATGCCAATTTACGTCAATCCCCTCAGGTCTATAACAGATATTAAAAGGAGACTAACTATGGCACATCAACTTGAACAAATGGCGTATGTCGGTCAAACTCCTTGGCATGGTCTAGGGAATCAACTCACTCAGAATCAGCCGATTGAAGTCTGGGCAAAACAGGCAGGCATGGACTGGCGAATTGAATCCTCAAATGTCAGTTACATGGCACAGAATGAACGTGGCCAAAGCATCATTATGCCCTATGAAGAACAGCGAGTACTGTATCGTTCCGATACTCATGCACCTTTGTCGGTAGTCAGTCAGCGTTATCAGGAGGTTCAGCCGATGGAAATTCTGGAGTTCTACCGGGATCTGACTGAACAATCTGGCTTTGAGTTGGAAACCGCAGGTGTACTCAAAGGTGGGAAGAAGTTCTGGGCATTGGCACGTACCGGGCAATCTACGGCACTCAAGGGCAAGGATGTCAGCAATGGTTATATTTTATTGGCAACCGCCTGTGATGGGACACTGGCGACAACGGCACAATTCACCAATATCCGGGTGGTATGCAATAACACCTTAGCGATTGCCTTACGTGGACAGAGTAGCAGTGCCGGTGTGGTGAAAGTCCCGCACAGTACTAAGTTTGATGCTGACAAAGTTAAGCAGCAATTAGGCATCTCAGTCCGAGCCTGGGATGAGCATATGTATGAGATGAAACAGCTGACTCAACGTAAAGTGACCCAAGGAGAAGCGGCTGCCTATTTTGATGCAGTATTTAACAATACCAGCATGAGTGCTGCTGATCAGGAGGAGAACATCATTCAATTCTATCGCAATATCGCTACTCCAACTCCAGCCAAAGAAAAGCCTGAACCGAATGGACGTGCCATGGCCAAAGTCATGGATATGTTCAATGGACAAGGTCGTGGTGCAGAACTCAGCTCAGCCAAAGATACTGCCTATGGTCTACTGTGCAGTATTACAGAGTTTGCCGATCATGAACGTCGTGCCATGAGTACCGATCACCGCCTCGATTCAGCCTGGTTTGGTGCAGGTGCTGCATTAAAGCAGCGTGGACTGGAACAAGCACTTCGCTTAGTGGTTTAAGTTTCATTTAAGCTAATGCTATTACAATAATGGTCAAGGGGTCATGCAGATGATCCTTCTCCAGTGAAAACCCCCTTTTGCCACATCTCCAGATGTGGCTTTTTTTATGCCGAAAATTTTACAGACCTCGCTATTTATAAGGATCAAAGCATGAATCAGATTGCACCGATAAATACCTCTCAACTCCCTCATTTTCCAATTCCGAATGAGATGAATGAATCAAATACCGCAGCTAAACGAACAGCGACAGCCAAACGTTTAGCCAATACTAAAAACATGGATTACCAAGAATGGCTAGAAGTGCGTAAGCAAGGGATTGGCAGTAGTGATGCCGCAACCGCATGTGGATTGAATCCCTACATGTCGATGCTGGAACTGTGGATGATTAAAACTGGTCGAACTCAACAGAACGTTGATGATGACAGCTCAGGCGTTGCACCATTGTATTGGGGCAAACAGTTAGAGCCACTGGTTGCTGAGTACTACAGCTTGCATACCGATAATAAAGTGAGACGAGTCAATGCCGTGCTTCAGCATCCCGATCCGGATAAGTCGTTTATGTTGGCTAATCTGGACTATGCGGTCGTGGGTAGCGATGACGTGCAGATTCTGGAATGTAAAACAGCTGGGGAACATGGTGCCAGGCTATGGCGAGATGGTGTGCCTTTATACGTGCTGTGTCAGGTGCAACACCAACTTGCGGTAACAGGCAAACAGGCTGCACATGTCTGTGTCCTGATCTGTGGGCATGAAACCAAAATCTTCAAAGTGATACGTTCTGAATCAGTGATTCAACACATCATTCAGGCAGAGCGTTATTTCTGGGAGTGTGTGGAAACGGATACTCCGCCATCTGTAGATGCTAGTGAATCCGCAGCCAAAGCGATTCAGCAACTCTATCCAGCGCATATCCCACTAAGCGTTGAAGATCTCTCGCAAAATGAAAATGCCAACTTGATGTTCGATCAACTCATCAAAATGAAGGAAGAGATTCAGCATAAACAGGAACGCTTTGACCAGCTGAAGCATCACATCCAAATGCTGATGAAAGATGCTGAACGAGCCACCTTTGCTCATGGCTCGGTGGTCTGGAAAAAAGCCAAGGACTCCATCAGTCTGAATACCAAGGCATTGCTTCAGCATCAGCCTGAACTCATTGAGCTTTATCCACTTCAGAAGCAAGGCGGTCGTCGATTCAACATCTATACCGACTAGCCTGTTTCAGCCCATTTAAATAGCGATGCGCAAAAACCGCTCCCCGCACTCCATTCGCTAGGAATAGAGGGCAAACGGTCGCGGCTTTTGTAGCGAGCTATATACATATTTCTTGAATCAGGTGATCTACATAAAGCTGGATTGATCTGTACAAAATCAAATTGAGGAAAATAAAATGATTAAAGGTTTAGCGATTACACCACCGGCCTTGGGACGTATTAGTATTGGTCGGGTAGTAGAAAAGAATGGCAAACGCCTACCTGAAAAGGATGATCAGTTCACCATTACTTCCCAGATCCAAAGCAAAGAGAATGGCTGGATTAAGCATCCGCTGGATGAACAGCTTCGTGCACAAGCACCTAATCAGAAGCTTAGAACCATACCTGTGCGCCTGATTTTTAATGATCCTGATTTAAACCTACGTGCGGAGTACAGCCTGTTTGATCGACAGACTGGACGACCAGTATGTGTCGGCAATGGTGAAACATGCCAGCGTTTAACCAATCAAGGCGTAGAGCAACATCCTTGTCCATCCCCTGATTTATGCCCATTGGCTCAAGGAGGGAACTGCAAGCCCTACGGTCGCCTGCATGTGAATTTGGATGACTCTGATGAACTTGGAACATTTATATTTCGAACAACTGGCTTCAACAGCATCCGAACTTTGGCTGCACGGCTGAGTTATTACCACGCAGCTTCAGGAGGTTTACTCTCTTGCCTGCCTTTGCAACTGACTTTAAGAGGAAAAAGCACCACACAAAGCTATCGTCAGCCGGTGTATTACGTGGATCTAACTTTAAGGGAAGGGATTAACTTGAATGATGCGATTGCGCAAGCCAAGCAGATTGATGAGCAGAGTAAACAAGCTGGGTTTTATCAGGAGGCTTTGGACTTTACGGCAAGGAAGGGTTTTGCCAATGCAAGGTTTGAAACGGATATAGAGGAAGGGTTAGATGTGCTGGAAGAATACTACCCTGAACAAGAACAAAACCGAGCGGTGGAGCAACAAGCTTCGCCTGACGAGTTTGTGCAGGATATTCAGCAGAGGTTACAGCAAAGTGTAAGAGCTGTGAATTAAGCGAGAGGAGAGAAGATAGCTAACGTTAAATTTTACAGACCAGCTCTATTATTTGAGCGAATAGCCGCTCGCATCAATGATTAGGAGCTAGCCTCATGAATGCGTTTATCGGTCAAACATTTCAAATGAATCAACTCATCAGCATTAAGCAGGTCGTAGAATTTGTCGGTGTGGGGCGTTCTACCATCTATGAAATGATGGATGAGGACTCACCTTACTATGATCCAACCTTTCCAAAGAAAGTTAAAATTACTCAAAATCGTATCGGCTGGTCAGCTTATGAGATCCATCAATGGATTGAAAGTAAGTTGGCGAGTCGAGAATAAGGGATGCTCTGAGCTCCCTTATTTTTTTGTTTTCTTGTAGACTGAAAATGTCTTTTAGCCTAAGTGTCCGTAATGAAAACAATAGACTACTATAATAAGCATGCAGAAGAATTTATAGCTTCAACGTTTGAAGTGGATATGGAAAGCTTATATCAGCCATTTTTAGCTGAGTTGCCTGAAGGTGCTCGGATTCTTGACGTTGGCTGTGGTTCAGGACGAGATACTCTGGCTTTTAAAGATAAAGGCTATCAAATTGAGGCAATAGATTATTCTGCTGAGCTGGTTAAGAAGGCCAAGGAGCTGACCGGCATTGAAGTACGTCAACAAAGTTTCTATGAATTAAATGAGAGTGAGAAGTACGATGGTATTTGGGCTTGTGCTTCTCTTTTACACTGTGACAGAGATTTTTTGCCTGAAGTGATGGGGCACATATTCAAAGCACTAAAACCAAATGGTATGTGTTACATGTCTTTTAAATATGGCAATACAGACCGTGAGAAAGGGGGACGTAGTTTCACTGACCTCAATGAACAGCAAGCACATGAATTAATCAAGCAGATTGATCAGGCTTTACTGTTACAGCAATGGATTACTATAGATAAACGTCCAGATCGTACAGAAAAGTGGCTCAATATCCTGATTAAAAAAGAGCAGGCTTAGATATGTTGTTCAATACAGCTGAAATACCAACACCTCAAGAACAACTGAAATTCTTAAAGCATATTCAGCAGATATTACAGTCTGGGACGTTTACGTCGACCTATAAGTTTGCCTTGTTAATGAGTATTACACGTCTGGCGATTGAGCAGGGTGAGGATACTGGTGCTACATTACATTTAGATTATCAGGATATTGCGGAAAAATTTATTGGCCTGTATTGGAAACAGTCACTGCCATTTCAGTTTAATCACTATGAGCCTTTTACTATTCATCAAAGCACTGGTAAGCAGGCAAAGATCATCAGTGAAATTCAAAAGGCACAACAACAATTTAAGACCTTGGCAGCGTTGAGAAAAGATCAGTTGCACTGGAATCAGCTTAAGAAAGTGGTTGCAATGACCGTCAAGCAAATGCCGGTGGTGTATTTGCAGAACCTGAATGGTCAAGCGGTGGAGTTTCTTTACCATTTGGAAGATTGCAAACAGTCCCTCAAGCTTTTACCCAAAGTGATGTATTGCTTGAGACAGTTTAGTGAAATTATTGAAGAGTTGTGCCAGAAGCGCTGGATTGATTTTGTCCGGTTGAATAAGCAGAATCTGGTGGTACTGGATGGTTTGCCTGACCTAGATGAATTCATGTTTGCTCCGAGTCGAAATCAACTCGGGCTGGTCGCGAACTTCTTAATTGATTTACAGCAATGCCAGTGTTTTTACTGTGGCAAAAGCCTAAAAAATTCAAAATATGCTGTAGATCATTTTATTCCATGGTCTCTATATCCTGCCGATACCGGACATAACTTTGTTCTGGCAGATGATAAATGTAATTCTCAGAAAAGTAATTATTTGGCATCGGAACAGTTTTTGCAAAAGTGGCAGGAGCGAAATTATCTACATGATGAATCTATTGTTCGGGAAATTTCTCAATTCGGTTTCTTAACAGATATTCAGCGTTCGCATCGAGTTGCCGACTGGGCGTATAAGCAGGCAATAGAGAATGAGTATTTAGTCTGGCTGGGTGGAAAAGATAAACAGATATTGGTTACTCCCATATCTGGTGTATTTTGATGTCTTTGTTTTTCTGTAGTACAGATTACTGGAGTGGACTGCTATAAAAGTTAGATCATGTATCTGTCTAGCGCTTGAATTGACAGATTACATCGCTTGAGCACGACAATTCATGTCCTTTTCCTCCTTTTTACTGCTGCATGATTTAGAATTTTAGGTAAAATCATTTAATTAATGATTCACTTAATTGGACTTCTATAACAATGACCCAGGTGCAACTACAACAGTTACAAAAACAACTCTGGAATATTGCCAATACTTTGCGCGGCACCATGGGGGCAGATGAATTCCGTGATTACATTTTGGGTTTTATTTTCTTTAAATATTTATCAGAAAAGTCGGTTAATTTTGCTAATGAATTGCTGGATGGTGAAGACATCAGCTTTCTTGAACTGGATGAACAAAATCCTGAGCATGTACCTTATATTGAAGAAATCAAAAAGAATGCCATTGCCGAAGTCGGTTATGCGCTGACGCCGAAACAGCTATTCCATACTTTAGCTGAGCGTGGCCGTCAGGGCGAATTCATTCTGGATGATTTAACTGCGACTTTAAAATCGATTGAACAAAGTACTTTGGGCACCGACTCTGCCGATGACTTTGCTAATCTGTTTGAAGATCTGGATCTGAACTCCACCAAGCTCGGCAACAATGCTAGTGACCGTAATGCACTGGTGGCGAAAGTCCTCAGTCATTTAGATGATATTGATTTTGATATTTCCAATACTGAAGCTGATGTGCTGGGTGATGCCTACGAATACCTGATTGGTGAGTTTGCATCAGGTGCGGGCAAAAAAGCCGGTGAGTTCTATACTCCGCAAACCGTATCGACTTTACTGGCTAAAATTGTCACCCAAGGCAAGGAGCGTTTACGTTCCGTGTATGATCCGACTTGTGGCTCAGGTTCATTGTTGCTGCGAGTGAAACGTGAAGTCAAAGATGTGGATATGATTTACGGCCAGGAGATGAACCGTACCACCTACAACCTGGCGCGGATGAACATGATTCTGCATGATGTGCATTTTGCCAAGTTCGACATCAAGCAGGAAAACACCTTAACCCGTCCACAGCATTTAGAGAAAAAGTTTGATGCGGTGGTGGCCAATCCGCCATTTTCAGCCAACTGGTCAGCCGATTCGTTATTTCTACAAGATGAACGCTTTGCCGCTTATGGCAAACTGGCGCCAAGTTCCAAAGCCGATATGGCTTTTGTGCAGCACATGCTGTATCAACTGGATGACAACGGCACCATGGCGGTGGTGTTACCGCATGGTGTATTGTTCCGTGGTTCAAGTGAAGGCGTGATTCGTCAGTACCTGATTGAGCAGTTGAATGTGGTGGATACCATTATTGGTTTACCGGCCAATATTTTCTATGGCACCTCGATTCCGACCTGTATTTTGGTGTTGAAGAAAAACCGTGAGCATACGGGCAATATTCTGTTTATTGATGCCAGTAACGGTTTTGAAAAACAAAAGAATCAAAACAAGTTATTGCCTGAGCATTTGGACAATATTATTGCCGCTGTTGAAAACCGCCAAGACATTGAAAAATACGCCCATGTAGCAACTTTACAAGAAGTGAAAGACAACGATTACAATCTGAATATTCCGCGTTATGTCGATACTTTTGAAGCGGAAGCCGAGATTGATCTGGATGCGATTGCCAAGCAACTGCAAAACTTGGAACAAAACAGTCAAAAAACTGATGCTGTAATTGCAGATTTTTGCAAAGCGCTTGGGATTGCTTCACCGTTTGCGGAGGTGAAGTAATGGCTACACCGAAGTTAAGATTTAAAGAGTTTGATGGGGATTGGTCATTTTCAAAAATAGGTGAAATTTTTAAAGTGACTTCTGGTGCTACTCCCTTAAGAAGCGATAATCGTTTTTTTGAAAATGCTAATATTCCTTGGGTAAAAACCACTGATCTAAATAATTCGTTCATCTCAAATACGGAAGAGAAAATTTCAGAAATTGCTTTAAAAGAAACTTCTGTAAAAATACTTCCTAAGGGAACCGTATTTGTTGCGATGTATGGCGGCTTTAATCAAATTGGACGTACTGGGCTTTTATTAAATGAATCAGCTTGTAATCAAGCATTATCAGCGATTTATCCAAATGAAAAAGTTGATGCATTTTTTCTTTTAACTTATTTGAATCATAAGGTAGACGATTGGAAAAATTTTGCTGCAAGTAGCCGTAAAGATCCAAATATTACGAAAAGTGACGTCCTAGCATTTCCTCTAGTGTACCCATCAAAAGAAGAACAAACCAAAATTGCATCTTTTCTTTCCGCTGTAGATGAAAAGATTAGCCAACTCACGCAGAAACATCAGCTACTCAGCCAATATAAACAGGGCATGATGCAGAAGTTGTTTATCCAACAAATTCGTTTTAAAGCGGATGATGGGAGTGAGTTTGGAGAGTGGGGAATAAATATAATTCGTGATGTTTTCACAAATAAATCTAAAAATTTTAATCCTCAGAACGAGGGGAATTTACCCTGTATTGAATTAGAGCATTTATCTCAAAATACTGGGAAAATATTAGGCACTATTGAAAGTTGTGAACAGCAAAGTACAAAAAATTTGTTTGAAAAGAACAGTGTTTTGTTTGGGAAGCTACGACCATATTTAAGAAAATTTGCTAAACCTAAATTTAAAGGTGTGTGCTCAAGTGAAATCTGGGTTTTGACTGGAATCAAAGTTTCAAATGATTATTTATTTCAGTATATCCAAAGTGAACAATTCTCGGAGTTAACAAATATTCAATCAGGTTCAAAAATGCCACGGGCTGATTGGGGTGTTATATCTGAGGCTGAAATTGAATACCCTTGCCTAGCCGAACAAACCAAAATCGCTAATTTTTTATCTGCCATTGACCAAAAAATTGAAGTCGTGGCACAACAAATTGAACAAGCGAAAATTTGGAAAAAAGGCTTGTTGCAACAGATGTTTGTGTAGGGGGGAGAGTTATGGCAAATTGGCTAGTAACCGTGAATTATGCTGAGTTTGATTTAGAAGCAGCTTATGATGCTTTGCCGCAGATTTACTGGAAGAATTCAGCCACTAGTGAAGGTAAAGGGTTACAGCTCAATGATATTGTTCATGTATATGTGACTCAACCCATCTCAAAGGTGATGTACCAATTCAAAGTTATTGGGCATGCGGAAAACTCAGAATACCCAGTAGCACAGAAAGTATTTTGGTCGGATAAAAAGAAAATTGAAAGTTATCTAGGTGGGTACTCTATTTTTGAAAAGTTAAACAAAGTGGATAAATCCACTTTGTCTTTTGAATATTTCAGACAGGAAAACTTAATTCCTGATGCTCCTATTCAAGGCCGTCGCACAGATCGAGATAAAGCTTCAAATGATCCAATCCGCATTTTTTTAACTCATATTTTTAATGAGTTTAAAACTGATAGTGTGAATACCGACTATCCCGATGAAGCAGGTTTAGAAAATAAAACCTTTCCTGAGGGAGCTAAGCAAACGGTTTTAGTAAATAAATATGAGCGTAACCCTGAAGCAAGGGCTAAATGTATAGAAATTCATGGAACACGTTGTTATGTCTGTGGCTTGAGCTTTGAACATATGTATGGCTCATTTGCTAAAGATTTCATCCATGTACATCATCTTAAGTCTTTGCACACGATTGGCGAAGAGTATGAAGTAGATCCTAAAGAAGATCTAAGACCAGTCTGTCCTAACTGTCATGCCATGCTCCATAAAACTGAAAATGGTATTCCAATGACAATTAAGAGATTAAAACTTTTATATAGCGTTTCTTTGAGTAATCCGCTTAGACAAACATTTGAAGAATAAATAATTCGAGATTTTTAATGCAGCTTTATCAAACCCAAGCACAGTCATTAGTAGAACTTATAGAAGATCCTTTTCGTCTGGAAAGAGAGATTCAAAGCCTGTTTGAAAGCAATCTTTACAGTTTTACAGGTTTGGAATTCATCAAGTCTGAATTCACCATTAAAAACAACCGTATTGATACACTGGCTTTCGATCCCGAAAGTCAGGCCTTCGTAATTATCGAATACAAGCGTGAACGCAATTATAGCGTGATTGATCAAGGCGTTTCTTATCTGAATCTAATGCTCGACTATAAGGCAGATTTTATCGTTGAGTACAATGAGAGCCAGAGCAAACAGCTTAAACGTCAGGATGTGGATTGGTCACAGAGCCGAATCATCTTTGTTTCACCGAGCTTTACCGACTTTCAAAAGCAGTCTACCAACTTTAAAGATTTAGGCATTGAGCTGTGGGAAATCAAACGTTATCAAGGCGGAATTGTTTCAGTCAATCCATTGCAGAAAGCCAAATCAGCGCCTTCAATCAAGCAAGTGCAAAAGGTTGAGTCTGAAGATATTCAAAAGATTGCCAAAGAAATCCAGCAATATGATGAAGCCTATCACTTGGCGGAGAAGTCCGATGACATCAAAGAGCTATATGAGCAATTCAGGGACTCAATTCTGGGCTTAACCACCGATTTAGATATTCATCCCAAGAAAATGTATATCGCCTTCCGTAAGGGTAAGCGTAACTATGTCTATATGAGTATTGGGACAAAGCAAATTCGCATCTGGCTGAATATGCCTTTTAATCAACTGGATGACCCGAAACAGCTCGCGAAAGATGTGACCAATATTGGACATTGGGGCAATGGCGATTGTGAGGTGATCGTGTCAGATACAGAAAATTTAGAATATATCTTGAGTTTAATTAAACAGACATTGAAGTGAATAATTTAAGATTTTAGAGGGGAAGGAAATGACAGTACAAAGCGAATATCAACTTGAAAACGAACTGATTGGCCAGCTGCAGCAATTAAGTTATGCCTCAGTCACGCTCAAGGACGAACGCCAGCTACTGTCTAACCTGAAAACTCAAATTGAACGCGCTAATGGACTTGCGCCACTGTCAGAAACGGAATGGAAACAGGTCATCAGTTTTTTAAATACAGGCACGGTATTTGAACGGGCTAAAAATCTACGTGACCAGTTTCCTGTTAAATTTGATGATGGTTCAAGCAAGCACATTTTCTTTTTATCAGATGACCCAAGTAAAAACGTATATCAGGTCACCAATCAAATCACCATCGACCACCGCGACTATAATGGCAGAACCAGCCGTTTTGATGTGACCTTACTGGTCAATGGTTTGCCTTTAGTTCAAATTGAGTTGAAAAAACGAGGCATGGAAATTGCCGAAGCTTTCAATCAAACGCAACGCTATATTCGTGAAGCGTATTGGGCAGGGCAAGGGCTGTTTGGTTTTATCCAGCTTTTTGTCATTAGTAACGGTGCAAATACTCGCTATTACTCAAATGGTACGACTGGAATTGAGTTTGCCTTTCCTTGGGCAGATGTTGCCAATAAACATATCAATGAAATTGTCGACTTTGCCGATGCCTTTTTGAATCAGCAACATCTGACCCAGATGCTAACCCAGTATATGGTGATGCTGGAAACCACGAAAAGCCTGATGGTGCTGCGTCCCTATCAGATCTATGCAGTACAGAAAATTGTCCAGCATGTACAAACATCCAACAGCAATGGCTATATCTGGCACACTACCGGTTCAGGCAAAACCCTGACCTCGTTTAAAGCCAGTCAGATCATCATGCAGATGCCGGACGTGGAAAAAGTTCTGTTTGTGGTAGACCGCAATGATCTAGATACGCAAACCTCACGCGAATTTAATGCCTTTAAAGCTGAAAGCGTCGATAGTACCGATAGCACTCATACCCTGGTCAAACAGCTGGACCAACGCCATGACAAACTGATTGTCACCACCATCCAGAAGCTGAATCGGGCCATCAGCACTGACCGCTATCTGGAATATATTGATTATCTCAAAGACCAGAAAGTGGTGTTTATCTTTGACGAGTGTCATCGCAGTCAGTTTGGTGAAACCCATCAGAACATCAAGAAGTTCTTTGGCAATGCCCAGATGTTTGGCTTTACCGGAACGCCAATTTTTGAGGAAAATAGCCAGTCTAAAGCCGGCCTGAAACTCACTACAGATTACCTGTTCAATGAATGCCTGCACCAATATGTGATCGTGGATGCCATCCGTGATCGTAACGTACTGCAATTCCAGATTGATTACCGGGGTAAATATACGGCTAAGGGTATGCAGCACAACCTCGACTATGATGATGAGGTCGAAGGCATTGATACCCGGGAACTCTACGACAATCCACAGCGCCTGGAAATGATTGCCCGCTATATTGTCGAGACGCATGATACCAAAACCCGTAATCGTGAATTCACGGCGATGTTCTGTGTCAGTTCGGTCGATATGTTGACCCAGTACTATGAACTGTTTGAAAAGGTTCAGGCTGAGAAACAGCAACAGGATGAAGAGCAGGGCAGGTTATTTAAGCCGCTGACGATTGCGACGATTTTCTCCTATGCAGCCAATGAAGCTGTGCCTGTAGATGAACAGAACGGGCTGATCCATGAAGAAGCGGCAGATATCCCGAGCCAGATCAATCCGTCCAGCCGTGACAAGCTGGATCGCTATATTGCCCAGTACAACCAGCAGTTTAAAACCAATTACAACTCTGGTGATCAGTTCTATGCCTATTATCGTGACATTGCCGATCGGGTCAAAAAGAAGCAGATTGATATCCTGCTCGTCGTGAACATGTTCCTGACCGGCTTTGACTCTAAGCCGTTAAATACGTTGTATGTCGATAAAAATCTAAAATATCATGGATTGATTCAAGCATTCTCTCGTACCAACCGTGTCTATAATGATAAAAAACCATTTGGCAATATCATCTGTTTCCGTAACCTGAAACGTGCCACAGATGAAGCTCTAGCTCTGTTTTCCAATAAAGAAGCGCAAAAAGTGGTACTAGTACCAAGCTATGAGGAAATTAAACAGGATTATGAGTCTGCTGTTCGGAAGCTACTTAATATCACGCCTGATTATCAAAGTGTAGATGATCTCATTACGGAAGATCAGCAGCTGGAGTTTATTAAAGCCTTCCGTGAAGTGATGCGTTACAACGCCCAACTACAGACCTTTATTGAATACGACCAGAATCAGACCGCACTGGATAAACAGCACTTTGCCAATTTTGCTTCCAAGTATGCCGACCTGTGCCGTGATGTACGTAAGACCACTAAAAAAGAAAAAGTGTCGGTGCTGGATGATGTCGATTTCCAGCTGGACTTGCTGCACAGTGACCGCATCAATGTCGGCTATATCATCAACTTGCTTCAACTGGCTGTTAACAGTGACGATGAAGGTAAACGTAAAAAGTACGAAGCACAGGTGCATGATCTGATCGGTAGTGAAGTTACCCTGCATGACAAGCAAGAACTGATTCAGAAGTTCATTGAAGAAAACATGCCGAAGATGATCAATGGACAGAGCGTGCAAACCGCCTTTGCTGCTTTCTGGGACACTGAAAAAGAACAGGCCTATCAGCATCTCTGCCAAGAGGAAAACTTAAAGCCTGAAGCAATGAAAACCGTCTTGGAATATTATGAGTTCACCAAACGCTTACCACGGAAGGAAGAACTGAAAGACTTGCCAAACTATAAGGTTAAGCTGTTTGAGCGGGAGAATGTTTTTAGCAATTTGCTGGTCAAGACACGTAAGCTGATTGAGAAGTTTTATGTAGGGTTTTAAAGCGCTAAAGAAGTAAAGTACTTTTTTAGTGATGCTTTATATCCTTGGGTGTGTGCACTTGTTATAACCTTTCTAAGACGGTAGCAGAGAATGGTTGCCAATAGTTCCATGAACGATATTTTTGATCAAAACGGCCACCACCTTCATTCCGCCATTGCTTTAGAATTGCAATGATTTCAGGGTTAGAAATAAAATTCACGGATATCGATTTGATCATTTGACACTTAAGGTGGAACAAATGAAATAGATCAACAAGGGGTAAATAAGGGTAATCACTTCATTAAATTTATAATAAAATTTAATTGGTTAAGTAATGAATTAGGCTGTCACCATCTCCATCTTTTCAAGAAAATTAATTAAACCGCTTCATTTTTAGATTCTGGGGTATAGCGTTGTCCACTCATAATGTTCTCTCCTATGCAAAAAGAATCTACGATATTTGTCTAGGAGAGTGGTGGCTATTCAGCTCTAAATAGAGGGGGGGTGTCTTCTTTAAGATAACGAAATTCTAGCATGATATAAGAACAAACTTGCAAATCGATAAATTATAACCCCCTGTAATTTTAACAAAATATTTTTTGAGATTTAATCCACTAAATCTAATTTGGAGAAAAAATGAGTACAAGATTTTTCAATATTAAAAAGGTTTTTAAAAACAAAGGGTTATTTTTTAAATTCTCGTGACGCTTTTGAAGTATCTTCCTGAATGCTAACGATCAGTCCTACAGGATCACGCTGCTGAAATCCAAGATGGTATTGATAATTGCCTAGCAAGCTTTTAACTAATGCCAGTCCTAAACCATGGCCATGCTGCTGAGCCGATTTTCGCCAGAAGCGCTGTCCTAAATGTTGGATATCCTGTGCTGTAAGTTGTTGTCCATCATCTTCAATCACCAGGCAACCAGACTGCATGGAAATCCAGATATGGGCAGCCTGTGCATGCAGCAGTGCATTTTCAAGCAGATTTTTCAGTACGGTATACAGCACAAATTCAGGTAGCTGAATTTCACCCAGGCTCCAGTTCACCTGTATTTTTTCATTCATTTCTGGATAGCGTGTACTTAAGTTTGCAAGGACCTTCTCAAGTGTGGGGCGAAGCCAGATAGTCTCAGTCATTTCCTGGATACTGTTTTCCGATTGGGTCAGTAATAAAAGCTGCTCGAGTAACAGCGTATAACGCCGGATACTCTCATTGGCCTGCTGCAAATTGTGCTGAATGGATTCAGGCAGATTCTGCTGTTGACTAATCAGCTGGGCCAGTTGTACATGAGTTTTAATTGCGGTCAGGGGACTGCGTAATTCATGTGCAGCATAGGCACTAAAGGCTTTCTCCTGTTGCAGACTGTCATTAATTTTCTGAATCAACTGCGTGGAATTGTTGACAAAAGGCTGTACTTCCTGGGGAATGCTTGCAGGCTTGAGCTGCATTAAAAAATCTGCCGCCTCTGAATAGTTAAGGTTTTTCTGGTTCAGGTATTGACTGAGCTGATCCAAAGACCGGAACTGTCTGCGGATAATAAAGATGATCAAGGCAATACAGATCAGCAGTGAGAAGACTAAGGGAACCAGTACGGCCTGCAGAATCTGCTGTAGTAGGGTATCCCTCAAGAACATGCGTTCTGCCGCCACCACCTGAATATCGCCACGACGCAGGACATAACTGCGCCATTCCGTATCACCCTGCTGCCAGGTGCTGAATCCTTCTGGTCGTTGGCTTAAATTTTTTGGGGCACCGCGTGTTTTGGCAATGATCTGATTGCCTACCGAGACGTCAGAGCTAAAAAGAGAGACTTCACAGGCAATTAACTGGTTTACCTCATCATTCTTGGCTAATTTTGATAAGGTTGCATCCCCCAGACTATCCAGCGGTAACTGCTGAATCAGCCGGGCAACCATTTGCGCAGATGCCGATAAGCGTTGATCCAGCGTGTCTTGTAAGCGTTGTTTCAGGTCAATATACAGCCATGAAAATACCGCACTCCACAACACAATAAACACGGCCAAAAGACTCATGACCAAACGCCATTTCAAGCTGTGACTAAACATGACGTTGCTCAAACGGTTTGAAAATATATCCCACACCACGAATGGTCTGAATCAAGTCTGGATGCAGTTTTTGTCTTAGGTGATAAATGTGTACATTCAGGGCATTGCTCTCGATAGAGTCCTGGAAGCCATAGAGCTTGTCAATAAGCTGTTCATTTTTCAGGATCTGGTTGGGGTGGCTCATCAGGGTTTCCAGCAGGCTGAATTCACGGCGAGATAAATTCACGGTCTGGTCTTGATAGATCACAGTCTGGGTATCCCGATTCAGAACCAGTTCATCAAATTGCAGGGTATTGGAGGCAAAGCCGCGGTGGCGACGGGTGAGGGCATGAATCCGGGCAATCAGTTCATCCAGTTCAAAGGGTTTGGTCAGGTAGTCATCGGCACCGGCATTGAGGGCCTGAACACACTGATCGGTCCGTAGCCGCGCCGTCAATACCAGTACCGGGAGATCAATCTGGTCGCGTCGCCAGCTATGCAGCAAGTCCAGGCCATCCTGATCCGGCAGGCCTAAATCCAGTAAACACAAGTCGACTGCACTATGCCGGATAAAATAATCCGCAGCACGTGCGTGACTGACATGCTCCACTGAAATATTTAAATAGTTCAGAGCAGCACAAATGCTCTGTGCGATATAGGGATCATCCTCAACCAATACAATAAACATAGAACATCCTGATCAAACTGCCATTATTTTATAAATGATTTGGGCTGTTAATGTTGCCTTAATTTTAGTTTTTCAATAATGCAGTCCTAA
This sequence comes from Acinetobacter lwoffii, assembly GCA_013530545.1. GTDB lineage: Bacteria > Pseudomonadota > Gammaproteobacteria > Pseudomonadales > Moraxellaceae > Acinetobacter > Acinetobacter lwoffii_G. The sequence continues at coordinate 4,474 of SPVA01000115.1, read as the reverse complement.
CAGGAGGAGATCGGCTGGATGTTGAAGTGGATATTGGGTGCCGTGATTGGTGGTGGAATCATGACGGGAACTGCACATGCCGACTTTTTACCACCAGATCAGGCATTTCAGTTTCAGGTGGTTTCTACAAGCCAGACTCAGGCAGAGCTTAGCTGGAAAATCGCAGAGGGTTCTTATCTGTATCATGACCAGCTTAAAGTGTCTCATCAGCAGACCCCAGTCAAGTTGGCATTGCCCAAACCCGAAGACAAAGATGACCCCAATTTCGGTTTGACCCAGGTGCATTATGGGCAAGTCAAAACCAATCTGAATGTCCAGCCCAACCAGCAGTTTGTGGTGCAGTGGCAGGGCTGTGCAGAAAGCGGTTTATGTTATCCGGTGCAACGCACCACAGTAAAAACTGATGCAGATGGTTTATTTCCAGCGCAAAACTTGAGCAAGCCTCAAAAGCTGCTGGCCAGCACTACACAGCCAGAAGTAAACGAACAGATTCTGACCGCTCAGAAAGATGAGCTCCAAGCTATAGAGCAAACTCCAAGTACAGATCAAGCACTGACCGAAGAAAAGGTAGAGGAAATGCAAGTTACTGCAGTTTCCGAACCTGTCGTTCAGCCTGAGATGGAATTAACAGAGAAAAACGACTCACTCATTGCAGAGCCTAAAAATCAAACTTCGTCAGCAGGCATGAATAGCCAGTGGAACAATGACCAGTATTTTTTAAGTTTGCTGTCGGAACAAGGTCTGTTGATTAATGCCCTGATTTTTCTCGGGCTTGGCATTCTACTGGCATTTTTACCATGTTCTTTACCTTTAATTCCAATTTTAACGGGAATTCTGGTTCAGCAGCACCGGGGCTACCGTGCGGCACTGATTGCACTGGTTTTCGTTTTGGGTATGGCACTGGTCTATGCGGTCATGGGACTTGCTGTGGCACAGCTCGGTTACAGTTTTCAGCGCTGGTTTCAAAGTCCGGTATTCATCAGTATTTTCAGCATTCTGTTTGTTTTGTTCGCACTTAATCTGTTCGGAGCATTTCAGCTGTCCTTACCCCAAGGCATGTTGCAGCGTCTGGATCAATGGCAGCAAAAGCAGAAGGGTGGCACGCTGATTGGTGCCGGTCTCATGGGCATGATCGCGGCACTGATTGTCGGGCCATGTATGAGTGCACCGTTGGCCGGTGCCTTAATCTATGTGTCTCAGCTTAATCAACCGATGCTGGGCGCCAGTTATCTGTTTGTCTTAGGCCTTGGGCTGGGCTTGCCGCTATTTATTGCTGCCGTATTTGGGTCCCATCTTTTACCCAAACCTGGCATATGGATGGATCGCCTGAAGTTTAGTTTTGGCTTTGTCATGCTGGCGCTGGCCTTGTATTTCGCCCGTCCACTATTGCCCGGCATTTTATACCTGAGCCTTTTGGGTGTGGTACTGATCACCTGTTCAGGCTACTTCTTGTTCAAGATGCTGCCTCATGTGCATCGGTCTGTAGCGAAAATAGGCCTGATGCTGCTCAGTGGTTTACTGGTCTATGCAGGAGGCATGCAGCTCTATCATGTCTGGAGTCAGGTACAGGTGGCCCATGTAGAATCACGGCTTGAATGGCAGAGAGTCAGTACAGCCGCAGAATTGCAACAGGTTTTAGCCAAACATCCTGCACAGCCGGTTGTAATTGATGTCTATGCAGACTGGTGTGTGGCCTGTCAACCGATCGAAAAGGAAGTGATTCCACGTAGTGATGTCCAGACAGCTTTACAAAATGTGGTTCGTATCAAATTAGACCTGACCCACTATCATCCAAGTCAGGATGAGCTGCTAAAAGAATGGCAAATCCTCGGACCACCCACCTTCATATTTCTAAATGCAGCGCATCAGGAACAGCGCGAGTTGCGTTTAACCGGAAGCTTTAGCGCGACACATTTGCTCGGTAAATTGCAGCAACTGCAAGGGGAACAACCATGATGATTTCCAGTGATGCATTGCATCTGGGACCTTTGATGTTGCCCTGGACACTCATAATTGTTGCTACTGGCTTGATGCTGTTATCTGCCGTCCTGTTTGGATTAGCCAGAAAGTATTCATGGTCTAAACAGCAGCTTGGACAAAGTCAGGATGTACTCTGGAGCAGTTTTTTGCTGGGGATGCTGGGTGCACGTCTTGTTTTCGTCCTGCTCAATGCCGAGCTGTATTTTGCAGCACCCATCGACATACTGAAAATCCAGGATAAGGGTTTTCATTTATGGGGAGGGGTGCTGATTGGTGCTTTGTGGTATCTCATTCGCAACAGACAGTTGCAGATCCGATTCAAAGCCATCTTGTTGATCATCTTTATACTTTGGATCGGGCTTGGGCTCGCATTTAAATCCAGTCTAAAAACTGAAGTGGCGTTTCCTGATCTAGTCTTTGCTGGATTAGAACAGGAGCGTCTGGGTACAGACAAGATTTCACTCAGCCAATTCATTGGCCAGCCCACGGTAATTAATATGTGGGCGAGCTGGTGTCCGCCGTGTCACCGCGAAATGCCGGTGTTGGCAAAGGCTGCCAAGCAGCATCCTCAAGTGAATTTTGTCATGCTCAATCAGGGTGAGGAGGTAGCCACCGTAAATGCCTATTTAAGAAAACATCAGTTTCAATTTAAACATGTCCTGCTGGACCCATATGGTGAACTACCCCAGCAGCTGAATAGTTTCGGCCTGCCAACGACGCTGTTTTTTAATGCTCAAGGCCAGCTGGTCGAGCGGCATATGGGGGAACTCAGTCCGGCCATGTTGCAGCAATATTTAAATAGAATTTCAGATCAACCTTAAAAAACGGAAGGACTCAGTATGAACAAAATTTACCAGGTGCTTGGTGCAGGCATGTTCCTGATCATGAGCATGCACACGCAGGCAAATATAAAACAGAACATTGAAAAACAGGGCTTTGTGTTTGTAAAACAGATTCCGGCACCGCAAGGAATGACCGGCTGGGTAGGGCATGAAGACCAGTATTCCAATACGGTATTTATCTCCAACGATGACAAATATTATATCAAGGGCGAACTGTTTGATGCACAAGGGAAAAGCCTTTCCAATGAGCAGATTGAAAAGCATATGAAAAAAGCGGTATTGGACGATGTATGGAAAACCCTGGAAAAATCGACCTGGATCCAGGATGGCAAGCCAGATGCACCACGGGTGGTTTATGTCTTTTCCGATCCGAATTGCCCATATTGCTATAAATTCTGGCAAGCGGCTCGGCCTTGGGTCGAATCAGGCAAGGTACAGTTGCGTCATATTCAGGTCGGTGTGATCCGTGAAGAAAGCCGTGGCCAGGTGGCCACATTGTTAATGTCGAAAAATCCAGCAGCAGTTTTTAATGATATAAACAAGAATAAAGGCAAAAAGCAGCTCAAGAAAATGGAAAAGATTCCTGCCGAAATTGCTGCAAAAATTGATGCCAACCAGGCCCTAATGGGGAAATACGGCTTTTTCTCCACACCGTCGATGGCCTGGAAAAATAATCAGGGTGAATTTAAATCCACTCAAGGCCTGGCGATGGACGTCAAGGAAATTTTTGAACAATAAGATTGGATGAGATATGTCAACTTTGGATCATCCACGGGTACTGTTTGCTTTGGAATGAACCGCTCTGGCATGGAACCGGAGTGGTCTGGCATTAATTGCATTGGGTTTTGTGATTGAAAAATCCAACCTGTTAGTACAACTGGTCGATCATGAACATTATGCATAAAAAATAGCCTATGCACAGTGGATGGGAATTATGGTGATTGTATTCGGTTTGTTGGTCAATATCGCCTCGATCCTGCAATATCGACGGGGGATGGCATCACTGCGATCGCCGGAATTTATTGAAGGTTATTCTTTTTGGTTGCATTAAGAGGAGGGCTAGGCGCAATACAGCTCGTACAGTTTTTGCATCAGGCTCAAGACCTTGGGATCACTCAGACGATAGAAAATCTGTTTACCCTCACGTCGGGTGCTGACCATGTCGGCCTTACGTAGCACAGTCAGTTGTTGTGAAAGTGTAGGTTGATGAATGTCAGTGGATTCTTCAATTTCCTGAACATTCATTTCCCCGTCGACCAGAACACATAAGATTTTCAGACGATCAGGATTGGCTAAAACTTTTAGGCATTGGCTGACGAAATCGACTTGAGAAAAATCAATTTTGGCATTTTCAGCAATCATATCCATAAATGTCCTCACAACTTTTGATGTAGCCCATGCAGTTTACATAATTTACCATAAAACTGCTTGATTAATATTTTTTATTATATAATATAAAAAAGTATATTGTATAGGGGTTAATTCATCATGCATGACTTCCTCATCGCATTTATTGGCGGCTTAATGCTCGGGCTTTCTGTAGTTGGCTATCTTTACGTCAATGGCCGTATTGCAGGGATCAGTGGTTTGATTGGGCAAGTCTTAAACTCAAAAACCATGTTTAAAACACCTGCAATCTGGTTTTTATTAGG
>SPVA01000050.1 GCA_013530545.1 Acinetobacter lwoffii | reverse complement strand
AGCCAGCAACACGTAATGGTTGCTGCTGAGTTTTCTGTGCATGTCCCTGCACCGCTTTCTTTGCTAAATATATACTAGTTCTATAGCGGTCTTCACCATAAATACGATACATATTTTCTGAAATTTGTAAAATTGTGTAATATCCAATTTTATCTGCCCATTCGAATGGACCACAAGGATAATTCACGCCATATTTCATAGCAGAATCAATATCTTGCTCTGATGCAATATCATGTAATACCGCTTCACAGGCTTCATTCACCAACATGGCGATACTACGTATAACATAAAGACCTGGATGATCCTTAGACCAAATAGGTATCATATCCATACCTATGAGGAATAACTCCACTACCTGGCGTTGTTCAGCACTACATGCTGGTGATGCAACGACTGGAATCGCCTGGGCATTTGTCCAATCTGCATGCCAGTCCATCAACACCACAGGCTCATGCGGATAAGTCAGTTCGACCGATTCACCAAGCGATAATCGCAGGGAAAGATCACCAATCAGGATTTCATTCTGTTCTGCCGCCTGAAAACTCAGTTCTACATGCGAGGTCTGTTTTAAACGTTCAATCAGGGCTAAGGAATGCAGCCACTCACCTTTTACCGTGACTTTGAGCTTATTCAGCGACTTGGCATAACACACTGGCAATTCATATACAGGCGCAGGCTTGGACTGTGTGTAATCATAAAAACCCTGACCGGACTTGCGGCCATAACAGCCGGCATCGACCAGCTCTTTTTGAATCAAGGATGGGCGGTAGCGTGGCTCATAGAAAAATTCCTGATAGACACTTTGCGTGACCGAGAAATTCACATCCTGACCAATCAGGTCCGTGAGTTCACACGGTCCCATGGCAAAACGTCCACATTCGCGCATGATGTAATCAAGCTGTTCCGGTGTAGTGGCATTTTCCTGCAAGGCGCGAAAGGCTTCAGCATAATAAGGTCGTGCGACACGATTGACGATAAAACCGGGCGTCGATTTGGCTCGTACCGGAACCTTGTTCCAGTGCTTCATTAACTCAAATACCGCATCGGCAATGGCGGCTGAAGTTTTCAGTCCGCGGATAATCTCGACTAGTTTCATCACGGGGGCCGGGTTAAAGAAATGCAGCCCAATCACCCGCTCTGGATGCGGAATAGCCGAGGCAATTGCGGTAATGGAAATCGAAGAAGTATTGGACGCAAAAATCGTCTGTTCCGGGCAAATAACAGCAAGCTGTTGAAACAGGTTCTGTTTGACTTCTTTCTTCTCGACAATGGCTTCAATAATTAAGCCCGCATCGGCAAGCTGCTGAATGTTCTCTGCCACAATCAGATTGGCAAAGGTACTTTCCAGCAATTGCTGGGTCATTTTGCCATTTTGTACGCGCTTGCTGAGCTGCGCCTCTAAAGCAGTTAAGGCACTCTGAACTTTGCTACGATCGAGATCAAACACATAGGTCGAGTTGTGCAATGCCAATCCCCATGGTTCCAGCACCGACCACAGCAACTTTGACTTGTTCCAAATTGATCTGTTGCATGATTTAGCATCCTTTATATTCAGGGATACGCTTCTGCATAAAGGCTTGTACACCTTCTTTATAATCACTTGAACGTCCAGCCAGACGTTGCAGGTCACGTTCCAGAATGAGCTGCTCATCCAGATTATTGTCGGCTGCGGCATGAATGGCTTTTTTGATCAGGGACAGACCATAGGTCGGTTGCTGAGCCAGATGCTCCGCCAATTTTTTCGCTTCTGCTTGCAGTTGTTCATCTTCAACCACTTGCCAGATCATGCCCAGTTGTACTGCGCGCTCAGCCGGAATTTTATCGCCGAGCATCGCTAGGCCCATCGCCTGAGCACGGCCGACCAGACGCGGTAGGAACCAGGTACCGCCTGAATCTGGCACCAAACCAAGACGGCAAAAGGCCTGAATAAAGGAAGCCGATTTTGCTGCCACCACAATGTCACACGCCAGGGCAATATTGGCACCTGCCCCTGCTGCTACTCCATTCACGGCACAAATCACCGGTTTAGGCATTTCGGTAATCAGCTTGATCAAAGGGTTGTAATATTTTTCAATCGATAGGCCTAAGTCCGGTGCATCGGCATTCGGATCGACCACACGGTCATTCAGATCCTGACCGGCACAGAAACCACGGCCTTCAGCTGAAATCACCACGGCACGAATCTGGCTGTCTTTGGCCCAGGCCTTGATGACCTTGGAGACTTCCTGATGCATGGTTTCATTAAAACTGTTGAGCTGTTTTGGACGGTTAAAGGTCAGGTAGCCCACTGCATTTTTTTCTTCGACAATAATTGTTTGATAATCCATTACACACCTCTAAATTCTGGTTTTCTTTTTTCTAAAAATGCATTAATGCCTTCCTGGCGATCTTGGGTTGCAGCCAGCCAGACAAAATGTTGACGTTCCAATTTCAACCCCTGACTTAAAGTCACTTCATGGATCGACTTTAAAGATTGCTTGATGGCACGAATGGCCAGCGGTGCCTGCTTGGCAATTTTTTCTGCCAGTTCCAGTGCGTATTGCACGGTCAGTTCTGCCGGACAAACCTGGCTGCTAATGCCATGTTGCAATGCCGTTTGTGCCGAAATCATTTCACCGGTCATGGCCCAACGTATTGTCAATTGCTGACCGACCAGACGGGCCAGACGCTGGGTTCCACCGGCACCCGGCAGCATCCCTAAACCGATTTCAGGCAAGGCAAACTGGGCATTTTCTCCAGTCAGCACCATGTCGCCATGTAAAGCCAACTCGAAACCTGCACCAAAAGCATAACCATTCACGGCCATGATTAAAGGCTTGGAAAATTCATCAATTTTTTTCCAAAGCAGTGGGCGCTGATCCTGCTGGATGCTGACCACATCTAACTGCGCCAGCTCATTTAAATCAGCACCGGCAGCAAAGCATTGCGTATTTCCGGTAATGACCACAGCTTTCACAGCAGCATCTGTTTCCAGATTCTGTAAACAGGCTGCAATCTCTTGCAAGGTGGCATTGTTTAAAGCATTGCGCTTTTCCGGGCGATTCAGCTCGATCAGTACCACACCTGGCTTGGGTGAGCTGGTTTTAATGTAGGTCATCCTTGAACTCCTGCTATGCTCGCGGTGCTGTAAATTCAGCTGTTATTCATCAAAACTCAGACGTACATTGGCCGTGGTTGGACGTGCCTGACAACTGAGCACATAGCCTTTCTGAATTTCATCTTCTTCCAGACTGTAATTCACAGCCATTTCAACCTGTCCCTCTAACACTTTACATTTACAGGTGGCACATACCCCGCCCTTACAGGCATATGGCAGGTCGGCTCCGGCACGTAGCGCAGCATCTAAAATACTGTCATCCTGTTTGGAGACTTCAACAATCAGCTCGCGACCATCGAGGATGATATTGACGCGTTCTTCGCTACGGCTTTCCATCTGCTGGGCGGTTGCTTTCGGTGCAGTACCCGTATTGAAGCGTTCAGTGTGAATCTTGCTGCGTTGAATGCCCCAAGTCGGTAATACCGTTTCGACTGCTGCCATCATTTCTTCAGGACCGCAAGCGAAACAGTGATCTGCTTCGGCTGAAATCAGATTGGCCTGAAACAGCTGCTGCAATTTGTCTGCATCGATCCGACCGTTAAAAATGTCACTATCATTCAGTTCACGTGAAAAAATATTCACCAGTTGCAGACGTTCCTTAAAACGGTCTTTCAAGTCCATGATCTGTTCAGAGAACATGGTCTGCTTCCAGGAGCGGTTGCCATATACCAGAGTGAATGTTGCGTCCGCTTGACGGTTCAGCACTGACTTTACAATCGATAAGATCGGCGTAATACCACTGCCTGCTGCAAATCCTAGATAATTCTGGCCACCAGCCTTGGCGGCTTTCTGAAAGAACACCCCTTGCGGTGGCATGACTTCTAGTACATCGCCCGCTTTGAGATGCGCATTGGCCCAGGTTGAAAACTGACCTTGATCAATTTTTTTAATCGCAATACTCATGTCTTCCTGAGTATCACTGCAGATCGAGTAGCAGCGGCGCAGCTCGCCGTCATCGGTTAAATGACGAATGGTGAGGTGCTGACCCGGCTGATATTGAAAAGTATCCAACTGCTCAGGCGCGAGATCAAAGGCAATGCAGATCGCTTGCTCGGTTTGTGGCTGAATCGATTTAATGGTTAATGGTATAAATTGGCTCATGGCAAAATCCTTCTTTTAGGTGGCGGTGTTCAGGCTTGTTATTGGTTTACCCTGCCCACCGCGCAATCGTTACAATCAAATACATTTGAAATAGTCAAAAGTTTCTAAGCAGTCCCGACATTGATATAAAGCTTTACAGGCGGTCGAACCGAATTCACTTAATAATTTGCTGTTATGACTTAAGCACTGTGGACAGGTGATGCCATCGGTCAATGCCACATGCGTACCACAGCTATGTGACTGGCCTTGCGGCGGGGCAATACCATATTGCTGTAATTTGTGTTTGCCCGATTCACTCATCCAGTCCGTAGTCCAGGCTTGAGACAGATCCACAATGACTTTGACCGGCGTCAAACCGTTCGCCTCGAAAGCCTGGGTAATTTCTGCTTTTAATAAATCCGTGGCCGGACAGCCGCTATAGGTCGGCGTGAGTCGCACCACAATTTCATCCTGCTGATTCAGCTCGACGCCACGAATCATGCCCAGATCAATTACTGACAATACTGGAATCTCTGGATCAGAAACCTGCTGTAAAACGTCCCAACATTGATCTTCTACGTGTCGAATCAGATTCATGCGACTCACTCCCTGTGATTGTGCCGAATTACCAGTTCATGTTTGGATAAGAGCGCTGCATGTATTGCAGTTCAGCCAAAACAAAACCGAGATGTTCTGTATGTAAACCCTGTTTAGCCCCACTGCGATAAGCGCCTAGCTCTGGCAGGCTTAATTCAAATCGCGCTAACTCGGATGTAATGGTCTCCAGCCACTGGGCTTTTAAATTTTCAATATCTGGAATGACACCGCTATCGACCAACTGTCTTTCATCAGCCGTCAGAACAAAAAGTTCCTCGGTAAAACGCCATAACTGGTTTAAACCTTGCTGGGTTTTTTCATGCGCTTCTGCGGTACCTAAACTTAAGCGTTCCATCCAGGTGGTGGAAAAACGCTGGTGATATTTCACTTCTTTGAGTGATTTCACTGCAAAAGCCGCCAACTCAGCATGCTGACTTTGACTTAAGGCGCTAAACAATAAAGCGTGGTAGTGATCCATCAACCACTGGCGCACCAGGGTCTGGGCAAAGTCACCATTCGGCTGTTCACACAGCAGCAAATTACGGTATTCACGTTCGGTACGGAAATAAGCCAGCTTGTCTTCATCACGGCCCTGTCCTTCCACTTCACCCGCCAGACTGAGGGCAGTACGTGCCTGACCCAATAAATCCAGTCCGATATTGGCTAAGGCAATATCCAGCTCCAGTTCAGGTGCATGACCACACCACTCTGCCAAACGATGAGACAGGATCAGTTGACTGTCACCCACATGTAAAAGAAATTCTGCCAATACTTGATTTGTCATATTCTTCACCTTTCCCTTTACATATGCTCGATGCCAGCTGGAATGTTATAAAAGGTTGGATGGCGATAAACCTTGTCCAAAGCGGGTTCAAAAAATTCTGCTTTTTCATCTGGCTGTGAAGAGGTAATCAATTCAGATTTCACCACCCAGATACTGATCCCTTCATTGCGGCGGGTATATACATCGCGGGCATTTTGTAGTGCGACTTCCTCATCCGGTGCACGCAGGCTGCCGACATGACGGTGACTTAGACCCTGTTTACTACGCACAAACACTTCATAAAGTGACCAGTTATTTTTGTTATTCATGAGCAAATTTCCTTATATTGATCAAACTATTTTTTAAGCGACTTTTTGTGCTGCTGACTGTTGCTGCTTTTTTTGAGCATAGACAGCTGCGGAATCACGTACCCACTTGCCGCCTTCCCAAGCTTTGCGGCGTGCTTCAATACGCTCATGGTTACACGGCCCCTTGCCTGCAAGAATCGCAAAAAACTCATCCCAATTGATTTCACCGAATTGGTAATGTCCGGTGGCTTCATTGAATTTGAGGTCTGGATCTGGAACGGTTAAACCCAGCTGCAAAACTTGCGACACGGTGTTATCGACAAATTTCTGACGTAGCTCATCGTTGCTGAATAATTTAATTTTCCACTGCATACTTTGTGCACTGTTCGGTGAATTATCATCACTTGGACCAAACATCATCAGTGCCGGCCACCAGAAACGGTTCACTGCATCCTGTGCCATCTGCTTTTGTTCCGGCGTACCATTGGCCAATTCCATCATGGCTTCAAAGCCCTGACGCTGATGGAAACTTTCTTCTTTACACACACGCACCATAGCGCGAGCATAAGGACCATAAGATGTACGGCACAGCGCAACCTGATTGACAATTGCTGCACCATCTACCAGCCAGCCAATCGCGGCAACATCGGCCCAGCTCAGGGTTGGATAGTTGAAAATTGAAGAATATTTCATGCGACCGGCAATCAGCTTATCCATCATGTCGTCACGATCCGCACCCAAGGTTTCTGCAGCACTGTACAGATACAAAGCATGACCGGCTTCGTCCTGAACTTTTGCCATCAGCACAGCTTTACGCTTCAAGGTCGGTGCACGGGTAATCCAGTTGCCTTCCGGCAACATGCCCACCACTTCAGAGTGTGCATGCTGACCAATCTGACGAATTAAGGTCTTACGATAAGCATCCGGCATCCAGTCCTTCGGCTCGATGGAAATATCCTTTTCAATCTTTTGATCGAAGATTTGTTGTTGATTATTCATTGTTCCCTCACTTATCCCAAGTGTTGATACACTCAAATTAAAACGATACGTAATTAAAATCAATATCTATTTATTGGTATCATTTAATTTTCACTCCTTATTTTTAATAAATATTTGTTTTATATAACTTAATATTTTTTATTTTATTGTTACGCATTTTTAAATACAGATTTATGATTGACATTTTCAATTTTTCAACACAAATTATGAAACATCAAAATTAAAATACATCTCAAAACGTATCATAAATGGAGTTTTTACAATGTTAGAGTTAGACAGCAGCTCAAGCACAACGGATTATCAAGATACTGAATCAACCCATAATCCTATTGCCATCAAAAGCTTATCTTCACTGGTGTACGGCCAGGAATACGCAGCGCAAGCCGATTTACGTACGGTTTATCATGCCATTAGCGGTGAAGCGGTTTATCAGGTCGGCAGTCAGGGCATCGATACCCAAGCCGTGGTGAAGTATGCCAAACAAAAAGGCGCGACTATTGCCACATGGACCTTTCATCAACGTGCCAATGCACTGAAGCAAGTGGCTCAGTATTTGATGGAACGTAAAGAAGACTTTTATGAGCTTGCCAAGGCAACCGGCTGTACCCGTAAAGATGCCTGGATTGATATTGAAGGCGGGATTGGCACCTTATATGCGTATTCAAGTTTGGTGCGTCGTGAACTGAGTGATGAAACAGCGCTGGTCGAAGATGCCTGGATTCCACTGTCTAAGCAAGGTAGCTTTGGCGCGAAACATATTCTGACGCCTAAAGCCGGTGTTGCCGTGCATATCAATGCCTTTAACTTTCCAATCTGGGGCATGCTGGAGAAAATCGCACCGACGCTACTGGCAGGCGTACCCTGTATTGTCAAACCGGCGACTGAAGGTGCCGAGCTGACCCATGCCGTGGTCAAAGCCATTCATGAAAGCGGTTTCTTGCCAGAAGGTTCATTACAGCTCATTTGCGGACAGGTCTATGATTTATTTGATCATTTAAATCCTCAAGATACGGTCACCTTTACCGGTTCTGCTTCAACAGGGCAAAAACTGCGTTCGCATCCACACTTAAATGCCTACTCGATTCCATTCACCATGGAAGCAGATTCAGTCAATAGTGCGATTTTGACGGCGCAAGCCAATGATGAAACGATTGATTTATTTGTCCGTGAAGTTTTTCGTGAAATGACCACCAAAGCCGGACAGAAATGTACCGCCATTCGTCGTGCCTTTGTGCCAGCCGAGCTATTGGATACCGTACAAAGTCGCCTGATTGAAAAACTGAAAAAAGTGGTTGTCGGTGACCCCGCTCAAGAAGGCGTCAGCATGGGTGCTTTGGCCAGCGTCAAACAGAAACATGATGTCGCAGCAAAAGTTGAACAGCTCAGCCAGGATGCAGAGATCGTATTCGGTAGCCACTTGCGTCAGGACTTTAAGATTCAAGTACAAAATACGGAGACATCTGCATGCTATCCACCGACAGTTTTGCTATGTAAAGCACCGGCTCAGGCAGAAAATATTCATAAAATTGAAGCCTTTGGGCCTGTGGTCACTTTAATGCCATATACTGACCTGGCTCAGCTTGCTGACCTGGTGGCACGTGGCGAAGGTAGCCTGGTGGCCTCCATCGTACGCAATACCGATGAAAATATTGAACAACTGCTCAGCAAAATTGCGCCATGGCATGGTCGTGTGCATATTCTGGATGCTGAAAGTGCCAAAGAAAGTACCGGACATGGCTCTCCATTGCCTTTACTGGTGCATGGTGGACCGGGTCGTGCCGGTGGAGGTGAGGAACTCGGCGGCTTGCGCGCAGTCAAACATTATATGCAACGTACTGCGATTCAAGGCTCGCCAAATGCCATGACCCAGGTCGGCCATAGCTGGACGGCAGGCGCTCAGGTCTTTGAAGACCGTGTGCATCCTTTCAAAAAGTCATTTGATGAATTGCGTATCGGCGAGCGCTTGCTGACTGCACGACGTAGCGTGACTGAAGCCGATCTGGTGAATTTCGGCTGCCTGAGCGGTGATCACTTCTATGCGCATATGGACAAAATTGCTGCGGCAGAATCACTGTTTGGTGAGCGTGTCGCACATGGCTATTTCGTAGTATCCGCAGCTGCAGGTTTATTCGTTGATGCTGCTCCAGGCCCGGTCATTGCCAACTATGGCATGGACAACTTGCGCTTTGTAGAACCGGTAAAAATTGGCGATACCATTCAGGTAGAACTGACCTGTAAGCAGAAAACTCCAAAAGCACTGCGCGATCCGGCACAGAAACCACATGGTGTCGTGGTCTGGGATATTAAAGTGAAAAACCAGCGCAATGAACTGGTTGCAACCTACGATATTTTAACGCTGGTTGAACGTGGCTAAAAATTCATACCAAAAAAAGGAATCATTATGATTCCTTTTTTTTATCTTTAAAAATTATTTGTATCTATTTTTAAAAACAGATTGACGTCTATGCATTTAGCCTCTAGATTAATTAAATGCGATACAATATAAAAATAATAAACAAATTAAAAGTATCAAATAAATATCTCAAACAATCAGCACAGGATGTTGCATGATGAATGATAAATCGCTGGACCTAGAAATGGTTGAAAGGACGATTCAACCACCCAATCAAAGTTTTGAGCCTACACCGACAGAAACGGCAGTGCCGCTGTCTGAACAGATTAAACCACCACCAGAAAGCAACACCTATCAATGGTATGTGGTGGTCATTTGTATGGTGGCTTACATTCTGTCATTTGTAGACCGTCAAATTTTATCGCTCATGATTGAACCGATTAAAGCCGATTTAATGCTGAGCGATACCCAGTTTAGTCTATTGCAAGGTCTGGCCTTCTCCTTGTTTTATGCCATTATGGGCCTGCCCATTGCCGCGTTGGCGGACCGAAAGTCCCGGATTAAAATCATTGCGACCGGGATTGCGTTCTGGAGTCTCGCTACAGCGGCCTGTGGCCTCAGTAAAAACTTTATTCAAATGTTTATTGCACGTTTGAGTGTGGGTGCCGGCGAAGCTGCGCTTTCCCCTGCCTTTTATTCAATCGTCGCCGATTTATTTCCAAAAGATAAATTAGGCCGTGCACTCGGGGTATATGCGATTGGTGCCTTTATTGGTTCGGGCTTAGCTTTCCTGATTGGCGGCTATGTAATTGGCCTGCTAAAAGATGTCAGCTTCGTGGCTTTACCGCTCATTGGTGAAGTGAAAACCTGGCAACTCACCTTTATGATTGTCGGTCTTCCAGGCGTATTACTAGCCCTACTCATGGTGCTGACGGTACGTGAACCTGCACGTAAGGGGATGAAAGTCGGTCAGGATGGCCAAGTCATTAAAGCCTCTTTCAAAAATTCGATCGGTTTTATCAAGACACATAAAAAGACCTTCTTCTGTCATTTTATTGGTTTTTCTTTTTATACCATGATGCTGTATTCCCTGCTGGGCTGGGCACCTGCCTACTACATGCGTAATTTCGGTCTGGATGCGAGTCAAACCGGTTATATCCTCGGTACGATTATTTTGGTCGCGAATACTTCAGGTGCCTTGTTCTGTGGCTGGCTGATCGACTTTTTCTCGAAACGTGGTTATAGCGATGCTGCAATTCGTACCGGTGCCATTGGCTGTACAGCGCTGATTATTCCGAGTGTGCTGTTTACTCAGGTCGATAATATGCAGCTTTCATTTGCGCTGATTTTTGTGGCGATGTTCTTCTCCACTTTCCCGATTCCTGCATCGGCTGCTGCTACGCAAATGCTGACACCAAACCAGCTACGCGCACAGGTATCTGCCAAGTTTCTGCTGGTTTCAAACCTGATTGCGTTAGGCGTCGGAACGACTGCAGTGGCGTTAATCACGGATAAATATTTCCAGAATCCCTTAATGGTTGGTAACTCGATCTCGATCGTCAATGCGATTGCCGGATTGATTGGCTGCTTCCTGTTGTACAAGGGCTGTCAGTATTATCGTGAGAGCATGAAAGTCGAAAAACTGGCTGACTAAAATGGCTGGCTATCGATAAACCCTCTTAAGCTTCACTTTTAAAGGCCTTTAATCCACATTAAGGGCCTTTTTATATCAGCCCAAAAAGTTCAATTTTCAGGCTCTCAGATTTCAATTCCCATCCAGCCTAGACAGGCTGCCTAAAAAAACGTATAACACCGTTTTAAATTTACAGGTGTGCACCGTTGAAACTTGTGCTTGCTCCCATGGAAGGCTTAACCGATCCGATTATGCGTGATGTGCTGACATCCGTAGGTAGCTTTGACTGGTGCGTGACCGAGTTTATCCGTGTCACCGACTCCATTCTGCCCGATCATATTTATCATACTTACTGCCCTGAACTGTTGAATGATGGCAAGACGGCGGCAGGTACACCGGTACATGTCCAATTCTTAGGAAATAATCCGGAGATGCTGGCAGCGAATGCCGCCAAAGTGGCAGCCATGGGTGCACCGGCAATTGACATGAATTTTGGCTGTCCGGCCAAAACTGTGAACCGTCATCGCGGTGGCTCAGTCCTGCTCGATGAACCAGAAGTGGTGCATGAGCTGGTTAAAGCCGTGCGTGATGCCGTCCCTGCGCATATTCCGGTTTCCGCCAAAATGCGTCTGGGTTATATGGACCGCAATTTCATGCTGGAAAATGCCCATGCGATTGAAGATGCCGGAGCTTCCTGGGTCACCGTGCATGCGCGCACCAAAGCCGATGGCTATACTCCGCCCGCATTCTGGGACCAGCTACAACCGATTCGTGAGACACTTAAGATCAATGTGATCGCCAATGGTGAAATCTGGAACAATACCGATGCCAAACAGTGCCGTCTGGAATCCAGTTGCGAAGAGACCTGACCCAATGTATCCGTCAAAACTCGGATGCACCTTTGATGAACTGGAATGAACTACTGCAACTACAAATTCGTTTTATCAACGGCCCAGCCAAAACTGAGATCGGGATGGTCGGTCGTTACAAGCAATGGCTCGGCATGATGTCGAAACATTATCCTGAAGCCAAAGCATTATGGGATGAAGTAAAACGGATTAAAGTTCTGGCCGAGATTACCGAAAAACTGAAAGCTTCAAATATTTAAAACCAAAAAGCCTTTGAATGATTCAAAGGCTTTTTTATGAGTCCGTAAAAAACTTATGACTGCTTACGCTGCTTTAAATACCACTTCAAAATAAATCCAATCACAAAGTATGGATAGATTAATTTCCACTAGATATTCTAATTTTTCATTTTTTTAACTTTGTAGATATTAAAGTTTTTTCATAAATCATTTTTTATAATCACTATAAAGGAAATTCCCTCTCCTTGTAGGAGAGGGCTAGGGAGAGGTTTTACCCCTCACATCACATTGCGAGGCAGTGCTTCTTATCCCAGAGGGAGAAGAAGCTTTTAATATTCATTTAAATATCAATAGAACGATCATTTTTTGATTTATAAAAGAGATCTATGGATGCGTTCGCTCAATATTTAACAGGATTTCTTTTTTATCCAAACCGCCGGCAAATCCTACCAGCTTGCCACTGCGACCAATCACGCGATGACAGGGTGTAATAATCGAAATCGGGTTTTTGCCATTGGCTGCACCCACGGCACGTACCGCCTTGATATTACCCACCTGTTCAGCAATGTCGCGATAACTTCGCGTTTGTCCATAGGGAATATTCAGTAAAGCCTGCCAGACTTTTTTCTGAAAATCAGTACCGGCAAAGTCCAAAGGCAAGTCAAAAACATTGCGCTGACCAGCAAAATATTCTTGGAGCTGGCGTCTGGTTTCAATCAATACCGGATGCTGCGGATCTTCAACCAAGGTCGCCAGTTTCACCCGATTCGGCTGTTCACAATCCCAAAGCACGGCCACCAGCGCGGTTTCATTCGCGACTAGTCGTAACTGACCTACGGGAGAATCCATATAGAGATAACTTAAGTTCATGATGGCGCCCTGTCCCAATCACTGAGTTCATTTTCTATATTAACCCAGTACCGAGACAGGCAGAAACAAATTATGAAGAGGATACTTTCATCAGCACCAGACCGGAAATGATGAGTACGGCAGCCAGCATACGCAATGCTGTAGCAGGTTCACCTACAACCCAAATACCGATGAGAAATGAACCCACTGCACCAATCCCGGTCCAGATCGTATAGGCTGTACCTAGCGGCAAAGTACGCATCGCATAAGCCAGTAAAGCAAAACTCAGTACCATGAAGACAATGGTAATAATACTTGGGGTAAGTCTGGTAAATCCTTCAGACAGCTTCATCGAATATGCCCAAACGATTTCAAAAATACCCGCAAGAATAAGTACGATCCAGGCCATGCAGCCCTCCTCCTTTTATATAAGAATCAGGCCGTCCTGACGATTTTTCCTGTAAATTCCGATACGCAATTCACAAGGGAGGTCGTTCCTCCTAGGTGTAAAAATTTTATAAAACCGCGTTGCAGCAATCTGGCTATTTTTACAAAACATGACTTTTCGAGATACAACTTAACTTTGTCTTACTCAAATCTTCACGACATTCATGGCTACTCTGGTTATGGTAGATCTTGAAAATGCCAAGTCAGAAATAGTTCTAATAATCGGGCAATTCACCCACAACAATGACATGAGAATGGACTCAGAATCTTAAGTTATACACATCAATTAAATTTAAACTTTGTCTGGAGTGATTACATAATGAAACACAAATATGCGAGACATTGATCACTTTTTGCTTGGTTCTATTATTAACCTATGGTGAATAAACAACCACCAAAGACAAGGGTTATAAGCGATAAAAAAGAACCCAACTTGAGTTCTTTTTATACAAATTTTGTCTAAATCGCAATCAATCAGGCTACAAACGATTACATTTTATGCAACATATCCATATGGTTATCAACATAGATATCTACACACTTATCCATAAAGTTATCCACATATTTGTGCACTTATGAGTTTTTAACGATTACAATTGAACCTGACCTACTCTCGCTAATTCCGCACGCATTTCATCAATCACAGCTTTATAATCCGGCTTGCCAAAAATAGCTGAACCTGCCACAAACATATCGGCACCCGCTTCGGCAATTTCACGAATATTGCTTGGCGTAACGCCACCATCGACTTCCAGACGAATCTCACGACCTGAGGCATCAATCAGTTTGCGTGCCTGACGTAATTTATCCAAAGTCATTGGAATAAATTTCTGTCCGCCAAAGCCCGGGTTCACGCTCATGAGCAGGATTTGATCGACTTTATCCAGCACATAGTCCAGGTAATGCAGTGGCGTTGCTGGGTTAAATACCAGACCCGCTTTGGCACCACCTGATTTGATCAACTGTAAAGAACGGTCAATATGATCAGATGCTTCCGGGTGGAAAGTAATGATATCAGCACCTGCTTCAAGGAAATCTCCGATCATGCGATCCACCGGCTTAACCATCAAATGCACATCAATTGGCGCCTTGATCCCATAATTTTTCAAGGCCTTGCAAACACCCGCACCAAAAGTCAGGTTCGGCACATAATGGTTATCCATGACATCAAAATGGACAACGTCTGCACCTGCTTCCAACACGTTCTCGACTTCTTCACCTAAACGGGCAAAGTCAGCAGATAAAATAGAAGGGGCAATTAAATAAGGCTTGGACATGGGAGAACCTGGCTTGTTGAAATTGGATTTTTCCCATTATATCAAATCCGCTCCGGCTACTGTGATTCGATGTTGCAAGATTAAAACGCTGTGTAACGCTTTGAGGCTTATGCCGACATCACCGCCTGGTTTAAAGTGCAGGATAATGATGAATAGTGTAGAAGACTGATGAAAAGTATTGCCCATATCCAGACGCAACAAGCTTCACGAATTGCCAAACGCCTGGCCAATCACTGGAAACATAAATTTAATATTGATGAAACCGAACAAAATTTCCTGATTCATTTTCCAAGTGCGGAAGTGAACCTGATCCCAGAGGCAGATCATCTTACCGTAACGATTCAAAGCACAGATGAATTTACTGACCTGAATAAACTCGAAAATGTCGTGCTGGATCATCTGATCCGTATGGGACAGGAACATCTGACTGCCGACTGGCAAAGATAGGGACTAAAATGCCTTGATGATCAAGGCATAGCAATGATCAGAAACTAAATACGATGATTCGCCTGTTCATTAAAGGCATGAATACGCTGAATCCTTTTATCCAGTTCGGGATGTGATTCCAGATATTTTTTAAACTTCCCGATCAGGCGAATCCATTTCAGTTCGGTTTCTGTCAGATGCCGGTCTTTTCCATCGATATTGAGAGTGAAATTTTTCATTTTTAAGGTTTGCGATTCCTCTGCCAGTATTCTGGCATTTTCCACCCGCTGCAAAAAATTAGACAAGTGAATACTGGAAATCTGCTGTTGATGCCAATGCTGCATGGCATAGTCATCGGCATCCAGTTCAATCGCCTGCGAATATCCGGCATCGGTCAACACGACTACAGATGCGGTGACCACATCACTTAAATCTCCAGTCACCAAGGCAAACAGTCCCGCCGCCCCCAGATTAGAAATCACTTTCTGCATGCTGTGCTTCTGTACCAGATGGCCTTGTTCGTGGGCCAGTACTGCAAGGACTTCCTCATCGGTGCCGCTGATTTTCACCAGTTCATCAGTCACAATAATGGTGTTATTCGGGATGGCTGCGGCATTCATGCCCATGCTTGATCCACCTTGACGGAAAATAATTTTTGCAGGTTTTCCTACAGCAATCTTTTGTTCATACAAAGTTTTTAATCGCATCTGCTGTTCTTCCGGTAGTGTACTTGGTTGGGTCTGGGCAATTAACTGCTGCTCTGTCCGGTTGCCTACTTCAACCAGAGTCTGCTCCGGAAGGAATTTTGCCAGCTGTTTGGCACTATAAGGAATCCCCCATTTTAAAATCACAATCACTGCACTAATCACGATGATCATGGAAAAGAAAATCAGGATCGGTGAACGTTCAAACTTCCAGATTGCATGATAAATATCTTTATGTTTAATCCCGAGCCAATGTGGCGCTTTGCTTAAAAACTCAATCCGACGTTCTTCAGGTAACTCAATAATCGGTTTACGACCACCGACACCACCAATGTAGGCCATGTCCGGATAAGAAAAATAAAAATCTGCAGCGCTAACTTGTGCTGGAACATCCTCATCAAGTTTCAAGGCAATTCCTTGTTGCTGATCCGGCACAATCCAGGCACGGCGGGCTTCAGCGAGAATTCCATCATAAAACTTAACTTCAACAGGTCGTTTCATCACATTTACTCCTATAGCGACGCATCGAAATCAAATACGTCCAGGATTTCATCGGCCAAAGCACTCGGATCAGGTTGCAAGATATGCTCAAGATTAGCTTCATCTTCTGCCACATATAGTTCTAAGTGTTTTAACTGATATTCATATAAACGGATGGCAGCCCAAGGCGTCATTAAGCCCAGACTAAGAACACGCACTATCCAGTTGCTCAGCACAATCCAGCTATAACGCCAGGTAGTTACCCGTGTTTTAAAGTAACTTTGACCAAGCTCTACATGATTCCAGGTATATATATAAACGTGCAGAGATCATCGGCCAGACCAAGGCCAGACAAAATAGATAGCTCAATACAATACCCAAGGTAAACAGGTTTGTACCGATGAAATCGACCCAGTAAACGATTGCTGCACTCCATGCGATACCAATCACCAGACACAGACATAAGGGAACATAGACTGCTGACATAAATTTAGACAACTGAATCCCTAGTCTGAACTGAAGTTGTCCGATCGATAAATGATTAAAGCAGTAACGTTTGTATAGCCAGATCACCACTGGGCTGAAAAGAAACAGAGTAAAAATATTAACCAATATCGCGAGCCATAAGACTCTATAGGCTTCCCGATTACTTCCACTAAAATGAAACCGGACATTACCATATTTACTATTCCGAGCCTTAAATTTCAGGGTCATACGAATTAACCAAGGTAGACAGATCGCAGCAATCAGCAATAATGAACTGGTGGCCAAGATGGAGTAATTGGTCAAGATCACTGTTACCACATACAGCTCCAATGCCAGTAGACGACCTAGTAGAATTCGGCTTGGCATGGCAATGAAGTCAAAGCGATGTTTTAACAATTGGGTATTACCGTAGAAATAACGCATACGGCGTGCCTTTGCCCAAGGGCTATACAAAGTAAGCGTAATAATGGTTAACATCAGATTCACCATCCAGATACCAAAATATTCGGATGCACTGCCATGAAATCTGAATCCATAACGCTGATATTTGGGGCGGACTGAAGGCGTGGCTTCAGTCGAAAAACTTGAAGCAGCTGGAAATAATGGCTCACTGACACGAATACCGTCTGCTGTCTGCTGCATGACGACCCCAATTTTTTATACTTTTATACACTTGATACTAAAAGAAAAAACCCCAAAATGTAAAAACATTTTGGAGGTTTTTTAATCTTTTTAGTACTGCTAGATGTGTGCAGTCTTGCTTTAAGGATTTAACTGCACGGCATGGAATTGCAAATGGTCATCTACGAAACTTTGAATAAAGTAATAACCATGATCATAGCCCTGATGTTCACGCAAAGTTAGCGGCTGGTTGACGGCATCACAAGCTTGCTGAAACAAGGCTGGATTAAGCTGACTATAGAACTGATCCGAAAAACCCTGATCAATCAGGATATCGCTAAATAATGCGCCCTTTTCTTGAACCAAAGCGGTCGCATCATGTTCGAGCCATGCCTCTTTCTCAGTACCCAGATAATTCGAGAATGCCTTGTCACCCCAAGGACACTGACTCGGTGCACAAATCGGTGCAAAGGCTGAAACAGATTTAAATTTTTCTGGATATTTATATGCCAAGGTCAATGCGCCATGACCGCCCATAGAGTGGCCGAAGATGCCGATCTTGCCGGGATGAATCACGAACTCCTCAGTGACCAGTGCATAAAGCTCATCGACAATAAAGCTTTCCATCTGATAATGTTCAGCCCATGGTGCCTGAGTGGCATTAATATAAAAACCTGCACCCTGACCGATATCCCAGTTGTCGCCTTCTGCCACGCTTTCACCACGTGGTGAGGTATCTGGTGTAATCAGAATCAAGCCAAGTTGCGCCGCCAAACGCTGTGCATGCGCCTTGATGGCAAAGGTTTCTTCGGTACAGGTCAAACCTGCCAGATAGAATAATGCCGGACAGCTGTGACCTTCTAAAGCTTGAGGCGGCAGAAAAATGCCAAATTTAGTCGGTGTTTTAAGATAGCGTGAATCAAAACGATAAATCCGCTGTTCACCTTCAAAGCTTCTATTGTTCTGTATAAGTTCCATGGCTATTCCTTATTATTGCAACCGGTCTGTGGATGACATTGATCTAGGGAGATGGTGTCGCCGTACTGGTTTGTGGAAATAAACGTTGCTCCAGTTGTGGCAACATCAATTCCATATTCTTACCGATGACCCATTGCGGTTCTGATGGCTCAAAACCTTGAGCCGATTCCCATTTTGCTACAGTATCTGTGGCCTGTGCGAAAGCGCTTTGCAAGCTGCTATTTTCACGCATGGCTTCATCAAAGAACGCACGACCAAAATAGGTATAATCCGCTTCATTCGAACAGCCAAAAGACTGACGGTCGGCTGCAGAAGCCGTAATCACCAAAGTATTGTCATTCTGTAAGGCTGAAGCAAAACTGCCTGAAAAACAGGCCGAGATTACGATCACGCGCCAACGTATGCCTGATGCATCTAGTGTTTCACGCAACCATTTTGGATCAACCTGCGCCAGATCCAGTGGGGCATTTTCCATTTCAAATACATTCGGCAAACCGTGAGAGGTCATATATAAAAATAATACGTCACTTTCACGGTTCATCTGCTGCCCCATACGGCGCAATGTCAGCTCCATACTGGTTTTGGAAGCAATCGGCATAGTGGTACGTGTCGCTGGGTGATTGACCAAGGCAATCGATCGGCCAAAAGTACCAAAACGGGTATCAAACTGCTCTTTAATCCGCTCAACTTCAGAATGGAATACATCCTGATAGCTCGCTCCAGCTACTCCCATGAAATACCAGTGTGACTGTGCAAATTCACCATACTCGATATTTTCCAGCGCTTTATTCAGCAAAGTTGGCTGGGCATAGAAAGCATCTTCGGCAAAACTCGGTGGAATTTCTTCGACTTTCCAGATCGGCTGATCTTTAACTGAAATCTGCCAGACCACCAAGGTAAACAGGGTCGCCAGCATAATCAGCGCACGTTCCCACCACGGCCATTTTAATTCACGCGAGATGACCCAGACGACTGCCAGACTTTGCCAGACAAACAGTATGACAAAGAGCGTTGGAATATAGTCGTAGAGGATATAAGGCAGATAATCCAGATCACCCAGATACTGGATCAGACACTGGAACAGCATGATATGGGTATCTAATACCAGCCACAACAAGGCTGGCACCAGCATCAAGCGTGGATTATTGACCCGCTGTGACAGAAAAATACCGACAATCAGGGCAATGAAAGGCCAAAGCGCATAACTGATCAGACCTTGAGAGTTAAAATCTCCCATACGGCCTGAACTGAGCCAGCTAAACAAACTGTTGGCGCAGCCACCCAAGATCCCCCAGAACACCAGTTGCATGATGGATGGACGGACCAGTTGTAAAGAACGCCTCGACCCCAGAAATAACCACATCCCGGCAATTTGGTTGCTCTTAAAATCGTGCCAAAAATTAATGGAGGGTTTAAAGTCGATCATAGGATTTCAAGGAGATGAGTGGCTCGCTAATGTGCTGAATAAGTTTATGCTTGATAAGCATTTAATCAATGCTAATTTTAAATATATAACAAATCTTTGCTTAATAAAGAAGCCATTATCCTATTCAGCTACAAGTTCATGCTGAAAATACGCATCAAAGCGACAGGCATCGCCTTGCCATTGATGATTTGGCTCTTTTCCGGCCAGAAATACCGCCAGACGCGGACGTTTGACCACGACACGCTTGCCAATTTTCTGCGCCAGTTCTAGAAGGTTATCACCCAGATCCATTTCACCATCTTCAGGCAATAACATATGCAACAGCTGCATCTGTTTTTTGACCTGTGCCTGCTTCTTGACTGCCTGCTGATTTTGATCCCGCTGTGGGAACATTGGATCAAGATAAACCACATCAACAATCTGCTGCTGCTCGGCCTGCTGTTTTAAATAATCGGCTGAATCAGAAAAGACCAAATTAATCCGCGACACGACCTGACTCAGGAATGCATCCGACTGGGCACGTGTATGGCTATCTTCAAGCAAGGTGAACAGAATCGGATGCCGTTCAACCAGAGTCACTTGCGCACCTAAATGTGCCATCAACAGACTGTCATGTCCCAGACCCGCAGTCGCATCAACTAAGCTTGGTTTTTCACTTAAATTACAGGCGCGTGCGATCATTTCTGACTTTAAAGATGCGCGTTTTAAACGCCCGGTTTCCGCTTGCCAGTCCGGTTGCATCTTCATGCCGTTGGCACATAACCAGAGTCCCTCAGCATCGACACAAAGGGCCAGTTCAGGGTTTAAACGGAAAAAACGTGCATTGAGTTTTTCAACAGTTTCAATCTCGACCTGTACCCCACGAGAAGAAAGCACAGCCTCGAAGTGCTGTGCTTTCTCTTGATAGTCAGATTCGGCATATAAGCGAATCGCGCTTACCATAATTTCCAACCTGTATAGGCAAATAATAAAATCAGCAGACCCGAAGCAATACGATACCAGGCAAAGATCATAAAGTCGCGTTTGGCCACGTAAGCGACCAGCGCACGAATTAATATCAATGCCGAGATAAAGGAAACCAGAAGCCCAACTCCGATCACGGTCCAGTCTTCAGTCGTATTTAACACATCATAGCTTTGATAAAGATCCAGCAAGCCAGCGCCAATGATCACCGGAATACCCAGAAAAAATGAGAATTCAGTTGCTGCCTTACGGGACACACCCAAAAACATCGCACCGATAATGGTTGCGCCTGAACGGGAAGTACCCGGAATCAAGGATAAAACCTGAATCAGGCCAATCCAGATCGCATCTCTAATGCTGAGTTCTTCAACTTCATGCACACGGACTTGTGGTGGATTCTTTTCAATCCAGATAATGATCAGACCACCGACAATTAAACCAATGGCAATCGCAATATCATTAAACAGTAATTGTTTGACGGTTTGTCCCAGCGTCAGACCAATCAATATAATCGGAATAGAAGCCAGAATCAGGCCAATGCCTAGACGGCGACCTTGCGGTTCACCGCTGACAATCCCGGTCGCTGCCCCCCAAAGACGTGCCCAATATTCATAAATAACGGCAGCAATTGCCCCCATCTGGATCGCGATGACGAATACATCACTCTTTTCCTTGGTCCAGAAATTCATTAATTCTGATGCCAAAATCAAATGGCCGGTACTGGAAATAGGCAAAAACTCGGTAATGCCTTCGATAATACCCATGATGGCCGCTTTGAGTAGCAGTAAAAGATCCATGCTTTATCCTAATTAATTATGCTTTGCCTTGTTCTGGAATTTTTTTCCACGCGTTATCGCGTAAATATACGGGTAATGCCAATTCTGCACTCACCCAGTTTTCTACTTGTGCCGCTGCACGTGCAATGCTGGCGATATCCTGTGCGGTCGCATGCACATCTTTATAAATTGAAGTTTCGCTTTGTACCAATTCAGCACCTGAGCCAACCGGGGTAAAGCGCACAGCTTGGCTACCTTCTGCATAACTTAACAGTTGCTCATCATCGACCGGTTGCATAATCCCTTGTGCATCCAGTTGATAGCTCGCGATATAGACTTCGCTCATGCGGGCATCCAATACCGCAGACACTTCAGTCAGACCATGCAAACGGTAGGCTGCCTGTGCCAAAGCCTGTAAAGTCGACACCGGAATCACCAGCACATCATTGGACCAAGCCAAGGCCTGAGTCACGGCAGCATTAATGCGGACACCGCTAAAAGAACCCGGACCACGACTAAAGGCAATCGCGGTCAAATCAGCAATGGCCAGCCCAAGATCTTGCAGACCTTGTTCAATCATCGGGAGAATCGTTTGCGTTTGTGCCTTGGCGCGCGCATCAAGCTGAAAAAATAGTTCTTGAGTATCATCGATTACAGAAACGGAACACTGCTCATTGGCAGTCTCCAATGCCAGCACTTTCATGCACAACCTTAATTCAGAGAATATAAAAAACGCGGATATGATACTCCACTCATATCCGCTACGCGAGATTTTCCCGAAACAGATACAAAAATGCCTAGAAAATCTAGGCTTATGATTCACTCATTAAAAGAGTGCCTTAGAGTTGCACTTCTTCCAACTCCTGAAAGTTTTGAAAATGTTCAGCATAATGCATGGCGCTCATTGTTAATTTTTGAATACTGTCATCATCCAGCGTTTTCACCACTTTACCAGGTGAGCCCATCACCACGGAATTATCCGGAATGATCTTACCTTCAGGAATCAAGGCATTGGCCCCGATAATACAATTCTTGCCAATCACGGCATTGTTCAGAATGACGGCTTGAATTCCGATCAGGCTGTTATCTCCAATGGTACAGCCATGCAGCATGGCCTGATGCCCAATTGTCACATAATTGCCAATATTCATCTCAATGCCGGCATCCGTATGCAGTACTGCATTTTCCTGCACATTACTAAAGTCACCCAATTTAATTTTACTGTTATCTGCACGTACTACAGCCCCAAACCAGACACTGACTTGGCGCCCAAGTTCAACTTGCCCAATCACGGTTGCGGTTGGTGCCACCCAGCCATCCCATGGCTGATGTGTAGCGGTAGGTATATATCCCTGAAATTTGTACAACATTGATAAAATCCTATTCAATGGTTAAAAAAATTTGGAGCGTTTAAACGTTGGAGAATTAAGCAAGAATGGCCAGTCTTTTTTATAATCCAGCCCATATTGAAATAAAGAAATCAACATACGTGCGGTCAAGCCCCAAACCACTTCATTTTCTACCCGCATACTCGGAAAATATAAGGATTGCTGAGCAAAGCGAACTTCATAAGGTGTGGGCGTCACTTCAAGTAAATGCTGCAATGAGGCAAAGAAAATCCGGTCGATTTCCGTCGGTTGTGGAATCAGCTTCACTTGCGGAGGAATCAGTCCCACAATCGGTTTGACCAGCATGCCATTGCGGGCTTTTTGCATGGGTAAATCACCCATTAAATGTACATCAAAAGGATTGAGAGCCGTTTCCTCATAGGCTTCTCTTAAAGCCACCACAATATTACTGGTATCTTGCGGATCGCGCTTGCCACCCGGAAATGAGACTTCTCCGGCATGATTATTCAAATAAGCTGAACGGCGCGTCAGCAATACTTTCGGGTCAGCTTCATCTGTAATTGCAATCAACACGGCAGCATGCGCAGATCGGATACGCTTGGAAAAACGTAAGCGTTGCTGCAACCTTTGTGTCAATTCACATGCATCCATTCTTTCAACTCTGACGATGATCATAATTTCATCATAGCTGATTTTAGTCGGGGCGGGAGAGAAATGATGCCAAATTTTGCTTTTTCAGTTATCCTGAGCATACTTTTATCATTGATGATGAATATGAACTTCTGTGTGAATTGTGGACATAAAACCACTGCTAAAATTCCTTTGGGCGATCAGCAAATTCGCAGCGTATGTGATTCATGCGGCTCTATTCATTACATTAATCCGAAAGTAATTTGTGGTGCTTTAGTCTTATTCGAAAACAAAGTACTGTTATGCCGTCGTGCCATTGAACCACGCTACGGCTTATGGACTTTACCTGCCGGCTATATGGAACTGTTTGAAACCATGGAGCAAGGGGCTGCACGGGAAACCCGTGAAGAAGCCGAAGCTGAAGTAGATATTGAACAGTTGTACTGTATGTATAACATTCCGCGTATTGGTCAGATTTATGTGCTATTTAAAGCCAATCTGATTGATGGAAAATTTGGTGCGGGTGAAGAGACCATCGAAACACGTTTATTTGATGAAGCAGATATTCCCTGGACCGAACTTGCCTTCCCGAGTGTAGAACATACTCTCAGACATTATTTTGAAGACCGTAAAAATAATATTTTTCCAATGCATCTGGAAACCTTAGGCACGCGTCTAGACCACACGGGTTAAATCTAACATCCATAAAAAAATCCCATACTAAGATGGGATTTTTTTTATTTTTAAAGAATATTATTTAGCTTTGACTTGATAGCAATCCGCGAGTTTAAACTCAACCGAACCACCGTTTAATTTTGCCAGGCTAATATCTGCCGGTGTTTCACCCTCATTGTTATTATTATAAACTTTTTGAAAACTCGCATAGGTATTGGCCCATTGTACCCCATCCCCTGCCGAATTCAGGAAAGTTACACGCCCATTCTGGCCCACATTAGTATCCAACACATTAGACAAATTGAGCAGCGCACCACCGATCACAATCGAATCCCTAGAATCCGGTGAAGACTGGATGCGTGAGTCTACCCCTACCAATGCGCCATTGATATTACCAAACTTTTCATTGGCCAAAATCAGGCGCATGGAAACCGCTTTATCAGCGACAAATGCACGTCCCAAAGTTCCAAGGCGATATTGTTGTATGCCTTGATGATCTAAGAGCGTATCTGCCAACACATCGCCTTGACAGCCATTCACCGGATCAGTCGCGAAATTACTAGAGGATTGCATATTGGTGCGTACATCACCATTGCTGTCAATTACGATTCCTAAAGTAATTGGGCTGACAGTGGTATCTGTAAATTTAAATTCCAGATTGGCATACATTGGGAAGATATATTTCTCCTTATCTGCCACATTCTGCGCTGTTTTAAAGACCTGACGATCTAGATAACTAATCGGGAAAATCTTGTAGAGATCAATGCTTCCCGTATAGTTTTCACCATCGGCCTGCAAACGCCACGACCCCAAGTTGGCTTGATCGGAAGTATCCAGCGATTTTTTGTCAGTCACCACTTTATAGAAAGCTTCTTTACCCGCGATCACATAATCATTCAATAATCTGCCTTGATACAACTCAAGCGGAGTCGCATTATTTGCGATATTCAGACGGTAAGGCGTGTTAATGGTTTTACTGGTTGGATGAATCCATGAACTTTGCGGATCAGCGGTCATTTGTACCGGTTTCACCTTACGGATGAGTTGAGCATTAATCCCCCCTAAGGAAGATAAATTTTCTTTAGCCAATGTTAACTGGGTATCACGCCATTGCAGGCCGCTGCCAAAGGTATAGCCCTGGCGATCAGTAATCAGCATGAAATGGCCAAATAAATATTTAGTATTCTTATTCTTAATATCACAAGGGTTTTGATTACAGCCCACCAGTCCATCTGAACCCGTCAGGTTACTTCCAATCACGCCTGAAGTTGAGAATAATGAAAATTCTGGCTGATACACGGCTGCGTTGGCAATCGTCACCAGTTTTTTAACGGTGGCAAAAGCCACCTCATCCGAAATTGTGCTGATATCAACAAAATCTTTAATTTTGGTCGCCAAATCGGCATCCATCAAATTGATATTCTCACTGGTTTTCGCCAGGTCTTTACGCATCTCTTCAGTAATATACAAAGGTTGTACATCAGATGGATTAATAATACGCCCTTCTTCTAGCGCCAAAGCTTGCAGAATTTTAACCAGACGCATGGCCACCTGAACGGTAGGATCATTAGGCACCAAATCCCCTACCGGACGTCGAGCAATCCCAGTTGCAATATCGATGACACTTAAACGCGGCAGCTGGGTCTGGGCACTAAAACTAGCATAATCGCTGAGTTTAATTTGACCTAAATTAATCTTGCGCGAAGCAAAACTTTGAATATAAAACTCAATATTATCCGTCTTTTGACAGGTTCCAGAAGCAACCCCGTTTTTACTATCAAATAACGTAATAAAGGTATTTTCTGTATCGCTACTACAGTTAAAGTTCAAACCATCGAGCGGATATTCCAGCCCCCATTCCACACAGTTAGTTGTACCTGGGGTACAAGTACCATTGGTCGTGGCTTCATCATTTTTTTCTGGAATGACATTGGCACTTTCCCCACCACACCCACTCAGTGCCGTTAAAAGTGTGGTTAAAGCAAATGGAAATAATATTTTATTTTTCATCTTTTTGTACTCGAATAGTCCTTATCGAATGGCGACTAATTTTAGTTGTCCATGATTTATCAGCATCTTGTCTTCAACATCTATTGCTGAGGCCAAAGGCGTCAATAATATATATTCACTTTGAGCAGGAATCTGGAGAATCCCTTCGATACGCTCATGTTGAATAATATTCGCCTGTCCTTCCTGATTTTTAAAACCACCCGCTCCTTCAAGCACACAACCACGACTGTCTAAAAACACAACAAAAGGCCAATAATACGTTGGATTTTTCTGGCTAGAGGCATAAGAATTGATCTGAATATTCTGGATATCGGATTGAAGCTTTACCACTTCAAAATCAAATTGGTCTGCTTTAAGAGGCGCACGAGGCCAGAGGTTAACTGCTTTTTTAAGGCTGATTTCTTTAGCTTTTTTAATTTTCTTATCATTAAAACACTGTTTGCCCAAGCTATCGATGGTCTCCGACTGTGAAATACGATAATAACTTTGAGCCAGTACCACAGGACCAGAATCTACTTCTGGCGTTTGAAACAAGGATTTTAATACGGATTGTCCCACCCCTTTTTCACGTTCAATTGTCTGGATCCGGGTAGTTCCAATATTTTTATCTACTACTCCTTCGGGCATGCTATAGAAACGTTTTTTGCCTTCCAAATTAAATTCTTTATTTTCCAGATACTCACTATCCACATATTCAATGCCTTCAACCTGGCTAAATCCCGGTTTTTGTATAATAGCAACAGAAGATCCAGCTCCAATATCAGGATTTTGAATAGCTTGAGATTCAGGTTTTAATTGTGGTTTAGACTGAATCTTTTCTTGCACAGTATGCAGTTGTACTGGTTGTACTGGTTGTACTGGTTGTACTGGTTGTACTGGTTGTACTGGTTGTACTGGTTGTACTGGTTGTACTGGTTGTACTGGTTGTACTGGTTGTACAACCATATTATGGTCATGCTTAAGTTTAACTTGCCTATTTTCTACGACGGGCAATTTTTCTATGTTTTGTCTTACAGTTACAGGCTGAACTATTGCAGCTTCTACTTTTTTCAACAATCGAGATTTGTCTTCAGTTTTTTTCTCTGCATTATTACGGGGTACGACTAATGGTCGGCCATCTGGACCAATAATCGTAATAAATTCTTTAGCGCTTGTATAAAAAGACACGGATACCAGATTTAATGCCAGTACCGCTGTCAATCCAACGTTCCTTGTCTTGATCATTTTTCCCTTACCAACGCGTGCGATAGTTCAAACCTAAAATTGTAATTTTGGTATCTGTTTTTACGTTTAAACCTGCATATGGGTTTAATAACAGGTTATTTACCCCTGTCTGGTTGGCTAAACTACTGGTATTTGCTGGAATCTGATCTTTGCTACGCAAGAAACCAATTGATAGATCCAGATCAGTGTCTGCATCAAAACGGTAACCCACACCTAAACCAAATAACTGTGCACCATTGATCGGTACCATGGTATTACGCTTATTTTTTGGAATAGCACTGGTCCGTGGTTCATAACCTGCCCGAAGCTTCAAACGGTCTGTAGCGGAATACTCCATCCCGATACCAAAGTTCCACGGCGATTCAAATCCCATCGGTAAAGCCAAGGTTGAGTCAGTAACATTGGCAGACAAAATTTTGGCAATTTTTAGGGCTGAAATGGTACGATCAAATTCGAATTTAAATTCGTCCCAGACCTTGTAATCTGTCCAGCCAATATCAAAATTCACTTGCAAATCTGGCATCACTTTATATTTGATACCTGCCTGAAAATGCGCCGGATATTCAAAATCCTGCGACACCAGACCAGATTCACTCGATGGTATGTAATTAGGAAATCCAAGAATTGCAGCCAGAATCTGGCCGGTCGGTGAGGTCATTAAACCTTTAATCATTTCCTGAGGAGCTTTGGCATTATCAATATGATATTTACCTTTTAAGCGCATTTTTGCAGCACTTTGGTACACCATACCAAAACTAAAGTCTTCGCGCGGTTCCCACAATATTCCCAGGTTATAACTTGGGCTTAAGTTTTGCTCAAGCTCCAGTTGCATTTGACCAAACTTGCCAAATGGATTCATCCCCTCATCCGCATTACAGATCCCGAGCAAAAGAATATCTGTAATAATGTCGGAATTTTCTTTAAACGGCGTACACACAACTTCGTCGATCATACGCAACATCCCGATCAACTCATTCGGGAAACGCAAGTCCGTTTTCATCCCGATGGCTTGATAAGACATCCCGATAGAAGCACCAATCGACAGTTGGTCATTGACCTCATAACCGATGGATGGTGACAGATAGGTAATCCGCTCTAAAGCAACCTGCTGCCCCATAAAGTTTGCCGGGTTCCCATCTTCATGACCAAAACCTGCCATGAGAGGAGCATAAACAGCAGTCGCATAAGTGGCTTTAGATCCAGGTGGATTGTATGCAATCCCCATGGTCGGTGCAGTCAAAGGAAGGCCTTCCCCTAAATCCACCATTTTTTTCAGAAAAGGGACATAAAGGCTGACATATTCCACATCGCCTTTGACCGGACCTTTAAAATCGGTACACAAATCAGATGAAACTTCAGGTCCGTCATTACAGACAATAGGATCATCAGAATAGCCAAATACGTTATATCCGGCCGGTACTGAAAACTCACGCTGGATATCAAAATTAGCCACAATGATTTGCTGTTCGGTTTGCAGACCATCAATTTTAGTCAGTGCAGCCGGGTTAAAGTGGATGGCATTGACCCCTGGAGGATCTGCGGTGACGGCATTCCCCATGGATAGTGCACGTAAATCAACTGAAAGGTTGGTTCCCAATTGTGCAAAGGTATAACTTGAACAGCCCGCAAGAATAATTCCTGTCAATAACGGGCTAAGTCGAATGTTTTTCATACGACACCCCTATTAACTAATTTTTTTACCAAAACCTAAAATATCAAGTGGGAATGATAATCCCAACGAAACATCCGGTGCATCTTCGGTCAGCCCTAAGCCAACGGTACCATTAACAATGGTTTCTGGAGAGACTCGTACACCTAAGGAAATTGCAAAGGTAGAACTGGTCTGATCCGCAGCAGAATAGCTTTCACCCGTGTCATATTTAAATTCAGCACCGGTGTTAAAGCTTTGCTGATAGGACATGGTCATCGAAACGTCATAGTTAAATGAATATGCAAAACCAAAGGCAAAGCCTCCACTAATCCCCGGTTCGAACTCCTCAATCCCCCGTCTACCACGACGCTGATTCAGGCCCGATTCTTTAAAACCGTAATTTGCAGAGACGGATGCAAACAATACGACGGGGTCAATGTATTTACGCGTACTGGCACCCACACCAGCAGAGTAATAGCCCTTTCCTGCTGCCAGATCTGTTGCAGCATTAATTTCATAAGGGCTTTCACCGGTTTTTGTTGATAAATTACCAAATAAAATCAGAGGCAGACGACCCGCTTTTAGGGGAAAGGGTTCCCAGCGAGCACCCAAACTAATATCACCCAAACCTGCAGTAGAGGTATCTTTTAACAAGTCAGTTTTGGCCACTAAAGGTAAGGATGCAGTCAAGGTCAGGTTATCTTTCACGCCATATTGGAAAGTGAAAGTATTAGTCATACTATGTGTTGCATTTTCTTGAACACGTAGTTGATACAATTGGCCCTGAGCCATTTCTATATCGAGTTGAGTGTCTCGATAATAGGTATAATCAATATCGTAATATGATGAAATTTCACCTTGTTTTATCAGAGAGTATTGGCGTTCATTTGACGTAAATACTTCTTCCAGATTAGCTGCCTGAGTAGCATCCCCTTCTTGTTGCTGTAAAGCTTGAGATGCATCTACGACTTGGCCAGCCTGAGTCTCTACAGGTACTGCTGTTTCCACGACCGCCTCTTCAACTGCTTCATATTCACCTAGTTCTGATTCTTCTGCAGTCTGCGTTTCGACCTGCCCGGTTTGAGTCGGTGCAGATGCAGCAGTTTCAACGACAACTTCTTCATCAACCGTTTCGTATTCACCTAGTGCTGGTTCTTCTGCAGCAAATGCAACGCCCATTACCATTTGAATGCTCAGTGCCAAGAACGTCTTGTTCATCCATTTACTGTTCATATCCATTTCACCATTTTAATTTTTATTACTGTTTTTCATTTTATTTATTCTTGTAATACAGTCTCAGGAAGTTATGTTGATATTCCCCAAATTTTTCTGACTCTGTATTACGATTACGGTCCATACGGATCGTAGAAGCTTTATCAGCAATTTTGTCCATATAAAATTGTGGATACTGCATGTCAACCAAGGCATAGCGATTGATCGTAGCATCTTCTACATGACGCATATCTGATTCTTTTAATGCTAGAAATTTTTTGCGATATTGTTCAGGTACATTAATCAGGAACAAAGTGTTATTTTCCCAAATATCCTGAAAACGCCGTTCCTCAAAACTGATATTACCAAGTGCTGGATCTGCAACATAAACCCGGCCATTTTTATAACCTTTATAAACTACAAAATGCTTAAATCCTGCATAGGAAATCGGAACAATGGCGGGCTGATCTTGATTAACTAAATCTTTGAACTCCCCTCGATAGCCTCCACTTTCCAACCCTAAGGCTGACACAAAGCGCTTCATATCAAGCAGAGAAAAACTACGGCGTTCAACAATTTTATCCGTTTCACCGAATTTCATCAGCCCACTCATGACTTGCTGCTCATCCAGCTGCGTACCGACATAACCATTGAGCAGGGTCGTAAGCGCTGCCGAACCACAACTATAATCATAAGCCTGACGTACAATGCCCTGAAACTGATCCAGAAGTGCCGGTTTTACTTCTACAGCTTCACGGTGCATACGTACAAAAGAGTCATTTCTTGAATCAAGAACTTCAGTATAGTGAACAGCACCATTTGGCTGTTTTTTGATATCCAGAGCTTCTTTGGCAGCGTAATACATCAATGCCGAGCCCAACGCGATCTCTAACATAATTATTAACTTTTCTTATAATGGGCATGATGCGCCTATTTTTCTTTTTATAGAGCATTCACTCTACTTCCCTGTAACTAGAAAGATACCTTCTTTTTCAAAAAAATACAGCATTTTTTTTATTTTTTGGATAAATGATTTAGTCATAAAAAAAACGCGTGTAAACACGCGCTTTTTTTAAATGAAGATTAGTGACCTGAAATAGTAATAACTGCGCCTGGATGGTATGTACCTTGCGCTGGACTATAATAAGTCTGCATTCCTTGAACTTCCATATCACCAATTGATGCAGCATCACGGCTACCTAAATGAATACCTTTCACATAGTTATCATGCGCACCACTTGTACTGACAATACGAATAAAACCTTTATTTACAGTTGACTCACCAAATACACTAATATTTTGATTTAAAGTTAAATTTTTAGAAT
Source organism: Acinetobacter lwoffii (assembly GCA_013530545.1). Classification (GTDB taxonomy): domain Bacteria; phylum Pseudomonadota; class Gammaproteobacteria; order Pseudomonadales; family Moraxellaceae; genus Acinetobacter; species Acinetobacter lwoffii_G. The sequence goes on along the minus strand of SPVA01000050.1, from coordinate 5,019 downwards.
TAGCATCTGTAAGCTTGATACTGTCGATAAAGATTTCACCGGGACCATCCGTTGTTACACCTGCAGCAATTGTTGCACCATCTGTTGAATTATCAAGAATACCCAAATCGTTGATTGTTAAACCACCAATCATTGTCGCATTCAACTTGATCATCGCGCCTTGAGGTGCTGCACCCAATTGAATGTTTGCAGACATAGGACCTGTTTTAAGAGATAAGCCAGACAAAATGTCATTAACCTTGCCTTGACCACCACGACGAATAGTATTTGCATTAGCAGCTGGTTCAGCACCACTTGATACAACACCAATTTTACCAATACTGATGTCTAAGCCTGAAACTTTAGCTGCAATGTTAATGAACGGATCACCACCATTTGCATCTGAATCAATTTTTAAATCCATAAGGTTGCGCGAAGCTAGTAAGTAAGCCCCATTGTCATCATAGTTTGCACCAACAACAACACCATGGTTTTCATTCTTATGACCTACTTCACCATTACCATAGATTACGATTGCAGCAGCCCCACCTGTACCACCTAAGCTGACATCTTTTGCAACAGGGTCATATGAAGCGGTTCGTGTATTGATATTTACTACCGCTCCACCTTGATTCGTTGCCAATGTACCAGTTTTATATACAACACCACTTGCATCTGATAATAAACCAGTTGACTTCATTGTAGAACCAGAAGATAAACCATCATTGTCATGAATAAATAGTTTTTCAATTTCAATTTTTGAAATACCGATACCAATACTAATACCGTCTTGACCCGTTGTTTCGCTTAGAGATGCATCATCCATTGCTTGCATCGCCATCGCATTGGCACTAAATGCAACTGAAGTCGCTAAAACTAATTTTGTAAATTTTTTCATTGTTTACTCTCCCAAGAGTACTATTTTTTTTGGTTGTGAATTACTCAGTGTTTAGGCTGTATTTTTTATTTTCTGACAGCTTAAGCATCTTTCCTTGAGTAATTTGCTAGCCCACTTAAATTAGCGTCGAGTCAGTTTTTGATCAACTGTTGTTGGTCGCAATCTGTCGCTTACCGATAAACGGTATTTCATGATTTAAAAATATTTTCCTGACTTCTTGATATAAAATAGTGAGTCATATTGAACTCTCCATAACTGAATGACCGAAACTCTCTATCATCGTCCCTTAAAGTTTGAATCACGTCTGGTTACAGATCTATTATCCGCATTGAAGACATTAGATCATCTGGTGTATTTAAATAATAATGGTCAGCCTTTTATTGCCTGCTGCGCTCAAGAATATTTTGTTGCGCAGACATCACAAATTCAGTCTTTTAAAAGAACAGGGATTGAACAATATCAACCCAGCCCATCTGAATTTAATTTAGCAATCGATGCATTAAAAAATCTTCAAAAGAATGGATTTCATGGAGGTTATGTTGGTTTTATCAGCTATGATTATGCGGCTCAACAATATATTCATTATCCAGATCGTCCTCAACCTGGTTTATTTATTGGTCAATTTTCTTCCTACATTAAACCAACCCCTGATGGCTGGATGTTCTATAGTGAGGATCCACAGGCAGAACAGATTTTCAATCATATTCAGAACTTACTTAACCAAGATAAAATTCAACCGACATTTCACTTAAAAAATCCTTGTAGCTCACGCTGGACTAAATCTGTCTACACTCAGGCTTTTCAGAAAATTCAGGACTATATTGTTGCAGGTGACTGCTATCAGATTAATCTGACCCAAGAATTTAAAGGTCGAGCCCAAGGCTCCCTTTTAGCGACTGCCCAAGCATTCTGGACATTAACCGAAGCGCCCTATGCGGGTTATCTGCGTATTGGTGATTTTGAATTACTCAGCTGCTCACCCGAGTTATTTATTGACTTCGAAAAAAATCGGAAAATTATCACCAAACCAATTAAAGGCACGATGCCACGCTATAGCGATCCAGTGCTGGATGAACAATCTAAACACACCTTAAAAGCATCGGAAAAAGATCAGGCAGAAAATGTCATGATTGTGGATTTATTACGTAATGATTTAAGTGTTTATGCGGAAACAGGCTCGGTTAAAACACCCAAATTATTTAATATCGAAAGTTTTAATCAAGTGCATCATATGGTGAGCGAAGTAGAAGCGACCTTAAAAGCAGATGTGAATCCTTTCGAGGTGTTAATGTCAGCCCTACCAGGTGGCTCAATTACGGGCGCACCTAAAATTCGTGCCATGCAGATTATTGCTGAATTGGAAGGTGCAGCACGTGGGGCTTATTGTGGATCAATGGGTTATTTTAATTTTGATGGTACCGGTTCCTGGAACATTCTGATTCGTTCCATCCAAAAATATCAAGAAGATGTTTCTTTATGGGCGGGTGGTGGTATTACCATTTCTTCGGATTGTGATGCGGAATACCAAGAATGTTTTGATAAAATTTCAGCAATGCTGGATCTGTTAAATACATGGTATCAGCCTGAATAAATAAAAAAGCGAATCATTTGATTCGCTTTTTTCTACAAATCCACCCTAACCCTCCTTTAGTAAAGGAGGGAACTCCTTCCTTTTCAAAAAGAGGCCAGGAGGGATTTTAATCACACCAAAATCTCATTTTTTAGCATATTTACTAAACGCTGGTTTTGTTCGTCTGTACCAATAGTAATTCTTAAGAATTGGTTAATACGTGGCTTGTTAAAATAACGCACGATAATGCCACGTTCACGCAACTCACTTGCAAGTTCGCCTGCATCCTTAGATGGCAATGAGGCAAAAATAAAGTTGGCACTCGATGGTAAAACTTCAAAACCAAGCTCATTTAATTGGGACACCAGCTTTTCACGGCTAGCAATGACTTTCTGATTTTGTGCTTCAAAGTAGGCTTGATCTTCAAATGATGCGACCGCTGCAGCAATCGCAAAACGGTCCATCGGATAAGAGTTAAAGCTGTTTTTGACTGCTTCAAGTGCTGCAATCAAATGTGACTGAGCAATCGCAAAACCCACTCGCAGACCAGCAAGAGAACGTGACTTCGATGTGGTTTGACATACGACTAAATTTTCATATTTCTCGACCAGCTTGACTGCTGATTCAGCACCGAAGTCGACATAGGCTTCATCAATCACCACCACTGAATCCCGATTGGCTTGCAGGATTTCCTCAATGGCTACCAAACCTAGATCAATACTGGTCGGCGCATTAGGATTAGTAATAATAATGCCGCCATTAGCTTGTTTATAGTCATCCACAACAATTTCAAAGTCATCATTCAATGGTAAGATTTTGGTTTTAACCCCAAAAAACTGACTATAAACCGAATAGAAACTATAGGTAATATCTGGATAAAGTACAGGCAACTCTTGCACAAAAAATGCTTTAAAGATATGTGCCAAAACTTCATCTGAGCCATTGCCGACAAAGACTGTTTCAACAGGTACATTTTGCTGTTTGGCAATCGCATGCTTCAGTTCAGACGCATCCGGATCCGGGTATAAACGCAACACATCCGCTGAATTTTCCAGTACTTTTTGTACTGCTTCCACGACTTTAGGCGAAGGCGGATACGGGTTTTCATTGGTATTAAGTTTTAAAATATTTTGAATTTTTGGTTGCTCGCCTGGGGTATACGGTTCTAATTCACGTACTTCAGGACTCCAAAAACGCATTTGTTCGGCTGTAATATTCATTTTGTATTCTCTTTAAACCCTCTCCTAACCTCTCCCCAAGAGAGAGGGATTTCCATGACTAAAGACACAAGATTTTTGTGGTTTAAATTCTCCTCTCCTTTTAGGAGAGGGTCAGGGAGAGGTTGTAATGCTATTTATGATTGATAACGATAGCGTGCCGAACGTGCATGTGCATCCAGGTTTTCTTGTTGCGCTAAAATATCAGCAGTTTTTGCTAAAGTTTTTACACCTTCTTGTGAGCACATGATCAAACTTGAACGCTTCTGGAAATCATAGACACCAAGTGGCGATGAAAAACGCGCAGTACCTGAAGTTGGCAAGACATGGTTTGGCCCGGCACAGTAATCACCAATGGCTTCAGGCGTATAACGACCCATAAAGATTGCACCTGCATGACGAATGCTATCAGACATTGCTTCTGCATCATCTAAACATAACATCAAATGCTCAGGTGCCACCTGATTAATCAAATCCGATGCTTCCTGACGGTCTTTTACGAGCACCAAAGCACCACGATTGGCAATCGAAGTACGGGCAATTTCTGCCTTTGGCAATGTTGCCAGATGCATTTCTATTGCCTGTTCAACGGCATTTAGCAACTGTTCATCTGGTGTGATGAAAATGGCTTGTGCCACAGTGTCATGCTCAGCTTGCGAAAGTAAATCCATCGCCAGCCATTCAGCATTATTTTGGCCTTCGGCATATACCAAAATTTCAGAAGGCCCTGCAATCATGTCGATGCCGACCTGACCAAACACTGCACGTTTTGCTGCAGCAACAAAACGGTTGCCCGGGCCAGTAATTTTATCTACTGCTGGGACAGTTTCTGTACCATAAGCCAATGCCGCAACCGCTTGCGCGCCACCAATGGTAAAGACACGCGTTACGCCTGCCAGATATGCAGCCGCCAGTACCAATGGGTTTAAATCACCATTCGGCGCAGGTACCACCATAATAATTTCAGGAACACCCGCCACATGTGCAGGCACCGCATTCATCAATACTGAAGATGGATAAGACGCCAGACCACCCGGTACATAAATCCCCACACGATCCAGTGGAGTCACTTTCTGACCGAGCGTATTGCCCAAGGCATCGACATAGGTCCAGCCATCTTGCTTTTGTGCTTGGTGGAATTCCCGAATACGATTCGCTGCAAGTTCAAGCGCTTCCCGGACTTCCGTGCTTAGACCATCAAATGCTGCTTTCAATTGTTCCTGGGTCAGTTCAAGCTCTGAAAATTGATGCGCCGGATGTCGATCGAACTGTTGAGTGAGTTTAAGAACTTGAGCATCACCATGCTGACGAACATCAGCAATAATTTGATCTACAGTTTTTAAAAGTTCAGGATC
>SPVA01000123.1 GCA_013530545.1 Acinetobacter lwoffii | reverse complement strand
GATGAAGTTCTGGCGAATATCAAGAGCCTAGGTGTTCAATCTAATTTCGATGTATTTGTATCCTTAAGCTGCCATAACTGTCCGGATGTGGTTCAGGCACTCAACCTGATTGCCATTTATAACCCGGGCACTACTGCCACCATGATTGATGGGGCCTTCTTCCAGGAAGAAGTCGAAGAACGCAAAATCATGGCGGTGCCGATGGTATTCCAGGACAACCAGCATATCGGTCAGGGTCGTATGACACTGGAAGAAATCATTGCCAAGCTGGATAGCAATGCCGCTGCCAAAGATGCGGAAAAGCTGAATGCCAAAGACGCCTTTGATGTTCTGGTGATTGGTGGTGGACCTGCGGGGAATACTTCAGCCATCTATGCAGCGCGTAAAGGCATTAAAACCGGGATCGTGGCGGAGCGCATGGGCGGTCAGGTCATGGACACCATGGATATTGAAAACTTCACGTCAGTACAAAAAACCCAAGGTCCTAAATTTGCAGCGGAAATGGAAGCCCACGTGCGTGAATACGGGGTCGACATCATGAACCTGCAACGCGTGTCTGATATCAAAGGGGCAGACGAAACGGCCAATGGTCTGGTGGAAGTGACTTTAGAGAATGGTGCCAAACTGGAATCTAAAACCGTGATTCTGTCGACCGGCGCACGCTGGAGAGAGATGAACGTTCCAGGTGAGCAGGAATACAAAACTCGTGGTGTGGCCTACTGTGATGGCCCACTGTTTAAGGGTAAACGTGTCGCCGTGATTGGCGGTGGTAACTCGGGGGTGGAAGCTGCGATCGACCTGGCAGGGATTGTAGAGCATGTAACTTTGGTGGAATTTGATACCAAATTGCGTGCGGATCAGGTGCTGCAAGACAAACTGAACAGCTTGCCGAACACCACCGTGATCAAGAATGCCTTGTCGACTGAAGTACTGGGTGACGGTGCACAAGTGACTGCACTGAAATACAAAGACCGTGCTACGGATGAAGAGCATACAGTTGAACTTGCAGGGATCTTCGTGCAGATCGGTTTGTTGCCAAATACGGACTTCCTGAAAGAAACCCCAGTTGAGCTGACCAACCGTGGTGAGATCGTGATTAACGATCGCAATGAAACCAATGTGAAAGGTGTATTTGCTGCAGGTGACTGTACCACAGTGCCATACAAGCAGATCATCATCGCGACCGGCGAAGGTGCGAAGGCATCACTGTCTGCATTTGATTACATCATCCGTTCTGGGCAGTAAGTTTTAGACTAGCTCAAATAAAGCCCGCTTGATGCGGGCTTTATTATGTATATTTTCAAGAGAATTAACTCTTAATTCATTGATTATTATTTGATTAATGAAAATATTTCTTACATTTTAAGAAAATCCTACTGCTTGTGTAATGAATTTTTATACTCTATTGTCTCTATTGTCTCTATTGTCTCTATTGTCTCTATGTAATTATCAGCAATTGCTTATTGCAAGCTGATGCTGCTCTACCTATGATAAAAAACCAATTGAATCATCTTTCATGATCGAAGAATAAAAAGGATAACATCCTGGGAGAAGAATAATGCAGTATCAATATCATTGTGCTTGCTGCGAAAAAGTAGTCGACTCTACAGAAAAATCATGCTCAAACTGTGGCTCACATCATATTCGCAGCCCTTTTGGTTTCTGGATTTTTTGTCTTGTGGCCTGCCTCGTTACAGCAATCGTATTTAAAGTCGTGCATTTGTATCTGCAATCACAACAAGAAGTTCCTATACAACACTCTATACTGGATGTTTTAAAAGAAGAAGATAAAAGACTTCGCTAATTTCATGCATCTCACAGCAAAGACCTGTTAGTTCAAACAAGTCTTTTTATTACTCTTGAATAATTCAAATAGAGATGCGGAAAATAACCTCATCAAATCCAGCTTTGATTTACAATAGCTGTGGATTTGAATGAGAGATGTGCCATGGTTCAGTTAATTAAAAAAGGTGGATTGCGTGAGCGCGCTAACCGTAGTCGCAGTTATCAAGGCTCTGAAAATACTGAAACCACCTTAAAGCCTAATCGTTATCAAACGGCGGTTAAAACACCAGACAATTTAGCCTCTCCTTCCCCGACCTCACCAATATCTCCAGCATTAAATGAAGATACCCTCCTTAATTCATCAGAATAAGTGCGTCATACCATAACCACAATGCAAATAGCAGAAATAGTCCGCCTGACATCATATCAATATAACTCCCCGAACGCTGGTACAAGATTTTAATTTTTGGTTGGGAAATCAACAGCATCAATAAAGTGAAGGTGATAAAAGTCTGCAAGGGAATAATTACCGCTAACTGTGCTTTCAAATAATCGGAAGCAGACGAACTTAAGGCCAGTGAAAATACGCTACTAAAATAGATCAGTGTTTTGGGATTAGAAAGATTGGTCCATAAGCCCAACATAAAATAGTTTTTAGCTTGCACCTGTCCATTTGTATCGTCGTCGGTCTGATGTCCATTTTTAAAGCTATGCACACCACCCTTTAACATGGCCCATCCCATTTTAGCCAAGAATATGCCACCCAAAAGCATTAAGGCGTGCTGGATCCATGGAAACTGGTCAATTAACACAGTAAAACCCGCAAGTGTCAGTACTACCCAAACCACAATACCGGCAGAGATCCCTGCAATAATTTTCAAGGCATTCTGGCGTGTGGTAGATGCGGCACTTTTGGCAATGAGCAAAATATCGGGACCGGGACTGAGTTGAGCAACAAAATGCAGGAGACAGATCGTAAAAAGCAGAGACATTAAAATAAGGTAAATTTATAAAAATATATTATAACGTTTGTTCAAAGAGATTAGAAAGCTCCAATAAAAAACCGAATCATCAGATTCGGCTTAAATAGAATTTTTTAAATAAAACATTTATTTTGGATTGATATCTTTCATTTCAATTTTTTTCGCCTCAAGTCTCACTTCACGTGCTTCACCATCAATAATGTTGGAATCACCGCGACCTGATTGCTGATTTTGCATATCCTGCATTTGACGCATCATCTCGGCAAATGGGTTCTGGCCTTGTGCACCACCCATATCGCCCATCATGCCACCCATCATTTTTTCCATCATGAGTTGCTGACGTTTCATCATCGCTTTCATTATAGCAGCCTTAAAAACCTGCTGAACCGCTGGAATGAGCATCAATACTGCCAATACGTCGGTAATCAATCCAGGAATAAGCAGAAAGAAACCTGCCAGAATTTTAGGTAAATTTCCTGTTAATGCAGGATCTGCACTCATCTGCCCCATTTGCATTTGCTGCATCTGTGGCATGACACCGGCCGAGTATTTACGGATCAGATTCATACCAATAAAAAATGCGGCTACAAACCAGAAAAATACGTACCACATGCTCCCGACGAGGTCACCCACGCCAATCCAGACAAATACTTCTAGGATTAAGCCTGCAAGGATAATAAGAAATAATTTCATGAAAATTAATCTAATCTCAGTAAAATAAATAATAGGATGCTGGAATCAACTGCTTCATCAGGATCAAGCTTTTTTGATACGCTTATGTAACAATATGGGCATTATGCGGGCATGTCATTAATTATTGGGATTGACCCCGGTTCTCGTTTAACCGGTTACGGAATTATCGAAAAAGACGGCTCCAAACTGACTTTTGTTGATGCCGGCACCATCAGAACAGAAACGACAGAAATGCCTGAACGTTTAAAACGGATCTTTGCCGGCGTGGAGCGCATTGTAAAATTTTATGGCCCCACTGAAGCTGCAGTCGAACAGGTCTTTATGGCACAAAATCCGGATTCTGCCTTAAAACTTGGTCAGGCTCGTGGTGCTGCTGTTGCTGCACTGGTCAATCTGGATTTGAAAGTCGCTGAATATACCGCGCGCCAGATCAAGCAGTCGGTAGTCGGTTATGGTGCTGCCGATAAAGAACAGGTACAGATGATGGTGATGAATATTCTAAAACTCAGCATCAAACCGCAACAAGATGCGGCGGATGCCCTGGCGGCTGCCATTTGTCATGCCCACGCCTCAGGCAGCATGAGTAAAATGGCAGTATTGAATGCGTTGGGCGGTATGGCACGCGGCCGGAGTCGTGTCAGCAGCCGTCGTCGCTAAGGTTCAACGCAATATTCTAAAGTCTTGAACATCTAGGTCAGATTCCAGATGCTCTTGAATAACCGCTTGTACAGTTGCACGAGCAGGCCCTTGCCAACTTCGTGCAATCATTTCGTCAAGCTGAGAGTCTGTTCCAACAATAACCACCTCCACTTCACCCGTGCTTAAGTTCCGTACATGCCCCTTCAGCCCAAGTGCTTGAGCCTGCTCGGCAAACCAATAACGGTATCCAACTCCTTGGACTTGGCCTGAAATATTTAATTTGATGACTGGCACACTATCCTCTTTAACGGTTCACCACCTGATAAATCGCATGTTTCATATCCTGCGCCTGTAAACCGCGTTCGCCATTTTTGGCCAGTTCATCACCTGCCAGTGCATGTAGCGTCACAATTTCATGCAAATGAATTTTTTGTGCAAATTGCGCCTTTAAACTGGCAATCATACCGGCCAGCACATCCCCCATTCCGCCAGTGCCCATACCGGCATTCCCGGCATCACAGATGTAAAGCCTTTCTTCCAGAATCAGACTGCCTGAACCTTTTAGCACCCACTGTCCCTGATATTTTTGTTGCAGGGCATGAATGGCTGCAATCCGATCCATTTCAACTTCCGCAGTGCTACATGCCAGTAATGTGGCTGCTTCCCCAGGATGCGGAGTCGCATAAGTCTGGGAATTCAAAACTTGAGGCTGCTTGGCCAGAAACCATAAGGCATCCGCATCCAAAATAACCTCTAGAGCAGATTGCTGACTCAGTTCAAACCAGATTTCGTATTGCGCTTTTGCCCAAGGATCACGACCTAACCCCATGCCAAAACACACTGCATCGACCTGCTGAATCAGTGCTTGGCGTTGCTCCTGAGTTAAGAGATTGATATCACGCAGCATGATATTCGGTGCACGTGACAAAATCGCAGTATGATGTTTTGCATCACAGATGATCGTCACTTTACCTGCTCCTGCAGCAAATGCTGCTTCTGCCGCCATGATCACTGCACCGCCCATATCAGCATGTCCACCAATCACCAGAACATGACCATAACTGCCTTTATGACCAAAGGCTTCACGCTTGGGCAATTGAATCTGATGTGAGGCAAGCTGGGCAATCGGTTGAAGCTCTGTATCTGTCGGAATAGCAGAAATCAGTTCGATCTTGCCCGCATATTCTTTGCCTTGTCCAGTAAACAATCCTGCCTTGAGCCCCAAACCCGTGAAAGTATAGTCAGCTTTGATCGCAACAGGCAAAGGCTGGCCGGTATTGGCATCCAGTCCACTCGGAATATCGATCGAGATTTTGAGCCCATTTTGCCGGTTAATGCCGTGAATAACATTTTGCCAGTCAGAAGCCAGCTGACGGTTTAGACCAATTCCGAATAAGGCATCGATATAGACCTCATATTCGGATTGAAAATCAAAATGCGAATAAAACTGCACACCAACCCGCTGGGCTTCCAGCACAGCCGATGCCAAATCTTTAGAATTACCTAACTCAGCCGCATAAATATGAGCTTGAAAACCAGCCTGTTTTAAATATTTAGCCACCAGATAACCATCGCCGGCATTATTACCCTGACCACAACAGACCGCGATTTTTTTTATTTTTTGCTGGGAAAATAAAGTGATCAGCCGCTGGCTAATCCCCCAGGCAACTTGTTGCATTAAACCGTAGGAACTATTTTGCTGCTGAAACCAGCGCTGCTCCCATGCTTGTAGATCGCGGCTATGGTAAACTTGTTGCTGCATTTCTTATTCCCTGTCTTTGGTTTATGACAACTCCCGATTCTCACGCGCAAATTCAAGTTTAGAGCTAAAAGCATGGATTAAAGCGCAGGCTTTAGAATTGGGTTTTTCTGATTGTGTCATTGCCAAACCGGATGCTCAAGCAGAATTAGCACGCTTACAGGAATATCTGGATCGTGGTTATCATGGTGACATGAAGTTTCTGGAAGAGAATTTGGAAAAACGTGCCAATCCCACTTTGCTAGTTCCCGGCACACGCAGCATTATCTGTGTGCGTATGGATTATCTGGTCGAGGTACCAGAACCACGTTATATCTCTTATGCACCCAACTCTGCCATTATCGCGCGTTATGCCCGTGGCCGAGATTATCACAAAACCATGCGGGGTCGCCTGAAAACTCTGGCGACAAAAATCCGGGAAAAAGTCGGAGATTTTGAATCACGCCCATTTGCCGATTCTGCGCCAATTTTTGAAAAATCGCTGGCTGAAAGTGCCGGTATGGGCTGGACAGGTAAACACACCCTTCTGATTCATAAAACATCAGGCTCATTCTTTGTTTTGGGTGAATTGTTTACTTCACTGGAACTGCCCTTTGATGAACCTGCGACGAAACATTGTGGCTCCTGTACTGCGTGTATCGACATCTGTCCGACTCAAGCGATTGTCGAACCGTACATGCTGGATGCACGACGCTGTATCGCCTATCTGACGATCGAATATAAAGGCATTATTCCAGAAGATTTACGACGCGGAATTGGCAACCGTGTTTTTGGTTGTGATGACTGCCAACTGATTTGTCCCTGGAACAGTTTTGCCCAAGTCACCTCGATAGAGGATTTTCATCCGCGTCATGGTCTGGATCAGATGAGTTTACTGGATTTATGGCAATGGGATGAAGCCACCTTTTTAAGTGCGACTGAAGGCAGTCCGATGCGTCGTACGGGTTATCAAAGCTTTATGCGCAATATCGCCATTGGTTTGGGCAATGCGCCCTTTGATGGGCATATTATTCAGGCACTCCAACAACAGCGTGATCAGCATGATGAAATTGTGCAGGTACATATCGATTGGGCCATTCAAGAACAACTGGCAAAATCCAGCTAATTTTTTATCGCCCTTAAAAATATATTTCAACTTTACCTAGATTCACAGTTTCACTTAAAAGCCTTACACACCCGTGTTTCAGACTATGGCATAAATAAAAATAGTCAGAAATGAAGTGGAGGAAAGATGATGTCATCAAAAAATCCAAATCAAGAACTGTTGGAGCAGCTTCAGCATGACCAGCAGAAGCAACAGCAGCAGCAGCCGCAACATGGCCCGATTAATTCCCCAAAAAATAATCAGCATGAACAGGATCAGCGTGTGTTTAACAAGCAGCACCGTAGTGATCTGCATGGCCAGGATATTCATGGAAATCACAGTAATAAATAATCTGGCAACTGAAAAACAAAGCTCACCTCGTGTGGGCTTTGTCATTTATATAAGGTCATATTTTGCTAGTGAAGCAAAAGCTTATTTTTATTAAGATGAACCGAATGATAAATAAGCACAGATAGGGAAAGAGATGAACAGTAGTGATGCGGTACGTAATGATTGGTCACGTGAAGAAATACAAGCTCTATATCAACAGCCTTTAATGGATTTAGTGTTCCAGGCGCAACAGGTTCATCGTGAACATTTCACTGCGAATACCGTTCAGGTGAGCACCCTGCTTTCGATTAAAACCGGTAAATGTCCTGAAGACTGTAAATACTGTTCACAATCAGCGCATTATGATTCCAAACTGGAAGCTGAAAAACGCATTGCAGTCGATAAAGTGATTCAGGAAGCCAAACAGGCGCTGGCATCAGGCAGTTCACGCTTTTGTATGGGGGCTGCATGGCGCAACCCGCATGAACGCGATATGCCTTATGTGCTGGAAATGGTACGTGAAGTTAAAGCACTCGGTCTGGAAACCTGCATGACACTGGGGATGCTAAATGGATCACAGGCTGAACGCTTGAAAGATGCAGGACTGGATTATTACAACCATAATCTGGACACTTCTCGTGAATACTATTCACATATCATCAGCACGCGTAGCTTTGATGATCGTCTGGATACTCTGGATCATGTGCGTCAAGCTGGTATGAAAGTCTGTAGTGGCGGTATTGTGGGTCTGGGCGAAAGTCGTGATGACCGGATTGGTTTGTTATATGAGCTTGCAACTCTGGCAATCCATCCTGAATCTGTGCCAATTAATATGTTGGTGCCGATTGAAGGCACACCGATGGCAGATGTAGAAAAACTGGATGTGATTGAATGGATTCGTACCATTGCCGTAGCACGCTTGTTGATGCCTAAAAGCTATATTCGCCTTTCTGCAGGGCGTGAATCCTTAAGCGATTCGGATCAGGCTTTGGCATTTATGGCTGGTGCCAATTCTATTTTCTCTGGTGAAAAACTGCTGACGACCCCTAATACATCCCAAGGTCGAGATCAGCAACTTTTTGCAAAATTAGGTTTAGTTGCAGAACAGCCAAAACCGAGTGTTCGCAGTCTGGCTACAGATGCCATGGCAAGCTAACAACTGTTTAACTTGATGAACTTGCAGAAAAGTTATGTGCAGTAATTAAAATACCATAACGGGCATTCAGATAATCTCCGACTCGGATTTGATCTACTCCATTAGCATGATGCACCATCAGCGCTTGCGTGACTGCATCATAACTAAAGGAGTCATAACTATCTTGATGCAGGCTGAGCCAGTGCAGCGTATCTGCCAGCTTGCTGTCTACGATATAGGTATCTGCATGAAAATCTTTACTCATATGCCTGTTCATCGTGATGAAATTTCCCTTTAATTTTAACGGAAATTAGCCCATAACAAGCATAAAAAAAGTGAGCCATTGCTCACTTTTCTTGCAAAAACTTTAGTCCTTATTCGTACCGCACTTACGACACTCCCTGTGTTCCCCGATCTCTTGCATTTGCTCATACTCATAAATATGCAAACAAAACAATTTTCTTAAAAGCTGAAGCATCATTGAAACTCCTGTTTAATCATTTTTTTTAATACGCTTCTTAAGATATTCCGTCCTGAAACATCATGATTTTTGACTAAAAAATCATCTCATATTAATTAGCATAATTTTTTCAGTTGTAAAATGCATTTCATCTACTTTTCACTTTTTTTGCAGGTATTCTTTGAACTACATCACAATTATTTCATAAATATGAACTTTTTTTTGATTAAAGAGGATGTTTATGGAATCTAGATAACAAAAGTAATATCTGAGGGAGATGCTTTTTTATTAAGCTGGGAACGAAGAGTATTTATTGAAAGGTAAACCAGAAAAGTTAATTATCAGTAGAGGCAACCATTTTAAGTCCTTCGAGATAAGAGCAACGATCAATTAAGTGAATTGCTTACTTCAGATTTCATAATATCCAAAAACAAAAAACCACCTAGGATTAATACACCTAAGTGGTTGTTTTATATGGTGGGCCCAGACGGACAAAAACTATCACCTACCCTATTGTTTTTATTACACTAATTACTTTAAAAAAATTACAGGATACAAGCTAGGATACATGGTTTAAATGTTCATTTTTTAATCAATTAAACTTTATTTACCACCAAACTCCCCTACCACATCGCCAGATTCATTGGATTTTTACAATACAAAGTTTCTTGGTAAAAAAGGAACCAACATCAATATAATGGCAATTATCGATTTGAGTATGCTCTTTTACAATGGTATGACCTAGATATATTTCATCAATATTTTCGACAACATCATAATGAGCGGAATGCTGACGAATTCGTCCTCTCCCCCACAGCGCGTTCGCATAAGCAGAACTGACACCTGAAATCTTGTAGTCACCTTGTGCAATATCGTGCTTAAAAGCATTCCAATCATGAATATCAATATCAGCATGAATAATACCTATCTTTTTATTACTCAGTAAAACTTCTATCACTAATGGTAAGTCTACTAAACGATCAATAATTTTCTGTTGTGTCTTTTGAAATTGTCTATAAAACCATGCCCCTCCATTTCTTGCATGCATGTCTTTCATTTTAGGATCATACTGTCCTCGAATACACATTTCTTCATGATTACCGCGCACAGTCAAAAACCATTTTTGATCGAGTAATGAAATACATTCTAAATTTTCATTACCTCTATCGATGAGATCTCCTGTGCATACAAGCAAGTCATTGTCAAAATCAAAATTCTTTAGATGAAGCTCTTGCATTAGAAGACTATAAGACCCGTGAAGATCTCCAACGATATAAACTGAATTATAATTTTGGTTTACAAGTATCTTTATTACATCATTCATGCTATGAATAAAACCTTCTACGAATTTTGAATCACATTATAGAACATGACCACGACAGCCTCCGATTCATTACAAAATATTGTTATTTATACAAATAATAAAATTTCACTTGATTTTTATAAGCCATTTGAAGATGGACTAAACCCTATATTATTTACAGTTAAAACTTTAGAACAGATCCCTAGAAAGACTGAAAATAAAATCCATATTGTCATCTTGGAGTCCTGTGATGAACTTAGCAATCTACAAATAAATTGTAATAAAATTCATCTTATCATGCCTACATGTTCAAAGAATAAATTAGAAAATGATCTACATGCCCTAATCTTTAAGTACGAGCAGTCGATGAATTCTCAACAAGCTTTAGAAAATCTTTACCATAGTTTTATTAAGTTCTATTGCTCGGCTGAATATTATCTTGATCCTCAGGATTTTTTTAATTCTGACTCATATAAAGATGGATATCGATGCATCAATATCCATGAAATATTGCAAGATAATGTTAGTTATGAACAACAACTCCATACCTACCTTAATACGATATCGAATACTGAAACAGTATCCTTCAATTTTTCAATAGGCTATGAATTCTCTTCTGAATCTGGCTATTTACAGCTGATAGAAAATACTGTTGATCATTTAACATATGCAAAAGATAGAGATGTGTTCTTTAGCGTTGTGCTTTCAAAGTACCCACTATCAGATAATAGGTTAGCTATCGTACATTTGAGTCAATAGTCTCTAATGGCTTAATTTTTTCATATCAAAACCGATTAATTCATCATTATCTAGATCAAAAGGGAGAACCCATATCTCTGGATTTTTTCCTTGATCTCTTTCATGCTTATTTAATTGAAACTCTGGTAAAGCTTCATTAAATTTTGAACTTTTTGGATAAATCAAAACTATTGGACTATCGTGTTCAAGGTACATATAACTATAAGCAAACATTTGCTGCATATCACCATCGCTGATTCCATAACGCTGATCTTCACTATTCTGATCCAATAATTTCCATTTTGTATCTAGAATCATGTTGCTATGTGTATCTTTTTTAGCTTTAAAATAAATGTCTGGTCGAAGATTAAATCTATCTTTTCCATTATGATGGCACAAATATTTATTACTCTTCTGCCTTTGGATTTGGTAATGCTCTGAGTATTGTTCTTCTAGCTTACTCAGTACATAAGATTCAAATAACTTTTCCATAGGAAAGAGTAAACTCATCCCATGCCATTGGCCATGTAATGCTGATGGTGTCTGTTCACCTAGGACTATTTCACACCATACTTTGATTGGTTCATATTGAACATATAAACGACCTGATTTCCATTGGGGAAAGTCTAAGCGCGGCAATGAACTTGTTGGCACCTCATTCAATTTAAGACGAATTTCATTTGCCAATCGCCAATTATCATTATCTTGTGTGAGTTTACATATTTTTTCTAATGCAGTTTTAATAAGACGATTTGGCGCCGTATTTAAAGAAAAAATATCATGTTCAATCGGAAAACGATGTTGCTCAGTCACTGGTTGGGTCAGATACCTTTGAATATTCAATTTTCCTTTTAAATAGGCACTTTGCTCTGCGATACATTGATACTCTGAACGTAAACCTCGTTGGAATAGTCGGTTGCATTCCTGCAAAAAGCGACTCACGATCCATTCACTTAAAGGCAAATTCAATTTTTCAAGTGAAGCCTCTCCCACCTCACGAGCAGAAGGAAGCTTCCACAATGCTTCTAGAATCTTACGAAGCAAAAGACGTTCATCAGCAAGTACTTTTTCCTTTTGATCTTGTGTCTGTATATCGGCATGTTTGGGTAATATCTCGATTGTATGGCCACACGGCGTAGAAATAATTCCCACATAATTATCAACTTTAAGTGTTCTCCTCCCCTCTATTTCAAATATAGGGATTCCATTCTTTTTATATTGACCAGCTAATTCACAAAGATAATCAAATACCGAACTTGGTACTTTAATACGATCTAATTGCGTTGACACTATCATCTCTGCATTGGTGTCCTTGTCTTCAATCACACCATATTCTCTAATCGTAAAAAGCATTATGATTCAATCTTTTGCATATCGATTTCTTGATTTTTTGCTTTATCCATCCTCTCCATAATTTTCATTAGTGCTTCTTTCTGCTCTTCCTTATCATAATCCTCTTTAAATAGTGACGTATTAACCACCCAATTTCGTTTCGCTAAATGTTCCCGTTCATGTGGTTTCATACTAGGAAACAAGTCTTCGCCTACATCTTCTGTATTCACCATGCCATTTTTATTAAGTACTAAATTAATTTTCTCCCAATCATCAAAGAAATACTCTTGTAGTAATGGAATGATTTTTTTCTCAAAGGCTCTCATTACATCTTGTACTGTTGCAGGTAATTTATTGGGAGTTGGCTTTAAATGGGTAAAATATGCATGTCCAATACAATGATCGCGATCTAGTAAAACCTTAATTCGCTGATTGATTGTTTTTAAAATTGTCGAGACTGATTTTTTAACCAAACCATTTATTGCTATATCATCTAGAACTTCATAATCTGGCATCATTTCGACAAATTCAAAACGTCGTCTTAATGCAATATCAACCGAAGTTAATGATCGGTCAGAGCTATTCATTGTGCCTATAATATAAAGATTGTTTGGTACACTAAATGGATCATTTGAATAAGGAAGAGTTACAGATAATGCTTCAGGTTGATCTGCACGTTTTGACTCTTCAATTAAAGTAATGAGTTCACCAAAAATTTTGGAAATATTACCTCGGTTTATTTCATTAATAATAAGTACATAGTTTTCTGTTGGATTATCTTTCGCAGACTCACAAAAACGTTTAAACACTCCTGCATCTACTGGATATTTTAATTGCCCCTTATCTTCTTTAACTTTAATGCCTTCTACAAAATCTTCATAACCATAGCTTTGATGAAAAGTAACAAAACCAATCTGGGCTTTTTGATCCTTAGTACTTTCCAGATATTCATTAAACCTTTGAGTCATCTCCTCTCTCATGTTTCTATCTGAAATAGGTGTATTTTTTGATCTTAATTCTTTTTGAATAATTTCTTTTAAAGTATCTTGTGTAACCTTATAAACGATTGATAATGCTTCATTAATAGTATTATATGTTTTACCTGTCCCTGCAGGACCATACAAAATTTGATTTCGTGTGAATAAAGCATCGTTTAGCTTATCTTGCTGTACAATCATTAAATAACTATCTAGTATATTTCTGCTCTCTTGTTTTCGCTTTTTCAGAGCTTTTAAGGTTTCAATATAATCACCCCAAACCTTTTTATTAACTTTTTCATCACTTCCTGACTTCACATTAAATTTAATCTCACTCTTTGTAAGATATCTTTGCCCAACAGCATTGAGTGGAAAGTAAATTTCGGGTTTACAACGATACAACGCCGTAGATAATTTATTAATAGCAACGGAACTAATCTCAAGGATTTCTTTAACATCTTCGAAATTTAAATACTCTTGATTATCTTGAGCATTAACTTTTTTGAATAATCGCCATAATTTAGGGATCGTGTCATGATCTCGCTCGACCAAGGATCCATCTTTTATTTTTGAAACCTTATAGGGGTAATACCAAGCCCGTTGTCCATCAGAACTCGGAATATTCTCCATATCCTCTATCTCGAACCCATCCTCTTCGCTAAGCCCCAAAAAGGCATTATGCATCTGTAAACGGTTAGTAGAATTCCCCACATTAAGTAGACTAATAACTGTAAAAGGATCTATTTCCTGATGATGATATTTTTCATCATTCACAATGCTGTTATTTTCATCCAAAATAAGATCTGATTTGAAGTCTTGCCCAACATTTTTTTTAATGTCTCTAATTATAATTGCAAGATCACTTTGTTGATTTTCATATGCTTCAATTTTAGGGAATAATTTTTCAGTATATAAACGTACCCATTTTGGGTTTGTTACATTAACTTGACTCATCTATAAATATCCTAGTATTAACTCTTACTTTCTTGTGCATATGCCATTAATTGACAAAACACATTTACTAACTTTTGCTGTTTAATATTACTTGTATTACAATTTATTAAGTTTGGATTCCCCACCACGATTGCTAAAGACTGTGCTCTCGAATTCGCTACATTTAAACGGTTTTTATCAAACAAAAAATCCATTCCGCGTGGTGAATCGTTCGCATCACTTGCGCATAAACTGAAAAATACAATAGGTGCTTCCTGACCTTGAAACTTATCTACACTTCCCAACTTTGCATTTTCACCTAAAGCAGATTTAAGCTTAGTCACCTGAAAATTATATGGTGCTACAAACAACATATCATCTAAAGTAATGGACTTTTTATTACCTTCCTTGTCGGTATAAATTCGCCCAAGAAGCTCATTTACAGCATCTTGAATCGCTTGAACCTCTTCATCACTAGCCTGAGTATTTCCTTCATGTTCAACGGGGATAAATACAACCCCTGCTTCCTTATTTAATGCTCCCTTATAAGCATCAGGGACTTGTATAACTTGTAGATCGTTAGACTGATGTGAATTTAACTTACCCTCATAAATTGCCTGACTGATAAACTCATTTACTTTTGAATGCATTCTGTAGGTAGTGTCGAGAAAGATGCCTCGGTTAGACTCAATTGTTGGATGATCTTTTAGCAAATAATCTAAAATAGACAAACCACTATCGCCAGGGTGCGTACCTTGAGCGGGTTGTCCTAGTTGCATTTGGTCACCCATTAAAACCAAATTATGAGCTGATTGACTCATTGCAATTAAGTTTGCTACCGATACTTGCCCTGCTTCATCAATAAACAAATAATCAAATTGCTTATTTAATTCCTCACGAGAAAACCCCCACGCTGTGGTACCAATGACACATGCTCCATCAAGATATTCAACTATTTTGTCATTCTTAATTTCTGAAATTCCAAAGTTTTCAATTTCAGTATCTGTATTTTTTGTACAACAGAAATGAGCTGGAATATTTTCATTTTGGCAATACTGTGCCACGCCAATCAAAAGATTATTAATTGCCTTGTGGGAATTTGAGCTAATGCCTACTTTTTTTCCTTGCTTAAGTAGTTCTGCAATAACATGCTTACCTGTAAAGGTTTTTCCTGCACCAGGAGGTCCTTGAATCACAATATATGAGTTATCCAAATTACAAATTGCCAATTTTATTTGATCTAACTTTTCTAATTTTTTATGGCTCGAAACAATTATTTCTCCCTTTTCTATACCCTTGATGCGTGGATAATCCCGTCTTAAAAAATGGAGAATAGCATCATCATTGAGCTGGTTTTCATAATAGCTTCGGACTACTGTTTCTATTGCTTTTGGAATAGGCTTTGGATTCACATAATCATCTGGAATTAAATGCACAACAGAAAGCGGTTCTTTAAGCTGTAAGCAAATTCTGCCTTTTGAAACTGATGAATGCTCTTTTAATAATGTCGCTTTAAGATTGTTTCCCTTTTCATCTTCCTCCCCAAGGATATAAAAGCTAGTGGTATTTGCCATTTTAAATTCTTGATGAGGATCAAATGAATACTCATATGCTAAGCTTCTTGCTTTGGGGGTTGGTTTAAATGGATCTTTGTCTGTACGAATACAATTTACTAGACAATCAAGGTCATCATAAAGCTCTTCTACTGTTAAGCCCATTCTTTCAAAAAGTCGCCAAAAAACTGGCTTAGCTTCTCTACGATGAAACTCCAGAGCCCAAGCCATGTTTTCACAAATTTGTGACTCAATTATATCATGAGACTTAAGAGATTCTGCTTTACTCAATAATTGATCTCTTAAGTTTGTTATTGCCGTTATTTCCTCACTTAGCTCTTTTTCTACAATGTCTTTTTTTCCTACATACTGGATGCCAAATTCTTGCTGTTTCTGATGCAACCAAGCCACCAGCTCTTGCGTACTATTACAATCATCAATATTGTAGTCTCGAATACTTTTCAGGACCTGTGATATTTGCCAGATTAAGCCATCTGGATTAACTCGCCAATTTTCATACACGACAACAGAATCCCCCCCTGAACCCACTTCTGTCTCACGTTTACCACGGTATAAGTGTTCTACATTTTTAATAGAATATTTAGGTTCACCAATCCGTAATCCATTTTTAACGATCTTGTATAAATCAACAAAAACTTCATTTCTTAACAATTGATCTACTTCAAATTCACAAACACCATAACGGCACATAAGCTTCTTACATGCAGCAATTTCATAGTTTGCATAATGGTAAATATGCATCGTAGGATCTTGCTGCCAACGTGCATAAACCCATTCGATAAATGATTTAAATGCTATTTTTTCTTCAATTTCATTGTGAGCCCAAAAGTCTATAAATTTACGCTCACCCTTTTCATCGAAATATGTACATCCCCATAAATACTCAAGTCCCCCTTCAATTAAAGGAAACCCCTCGATATCGAAGTACACATCATTTTCAGAGTGCTGGGGTAATAATGCCAATCCTAGTTTTTCATGAGTGTTAATGATTTCAAATAAAGGCGTTGTAAGCCCTTCACTTTGCCGCTGAATCCGAGCCTGAGCTTTTAATCTTTTATATACATCAGTATTCAAGCCCTTAATATTTAGCTTATCACTATCAATCAAATCTTGCATCGTCTGAATACCCTCAGCATTCAGCTTCTTGATTTGCGAGCGTGTAATTGTGGCAACTTGAGAAAGATGATCTCTATCTTTGAGTAATTGCTTCGCATAATTACTCCAACAACCCCATGACTTGGAGTCAGAAGGATTAGGGTACTTTTCTAAATCGAATTCTTCGTGCAATTGCAAAAAGGCATTTTTTACTGATTGGTAGTAATAGTAAAATTCTTGTGTTCTCAATCGCTGTTGAGTTTGATCGCCTAAAATAATGACAAAATCATTCGAATAACGGCCTTGAATAGCTGCAATCATTTCCTGATAACAACACAGTTGGATGGTGTAATAAGGTTGTAGTGATTTAGAGAGTTTGGTATCCCAAATTTCATAATGATAGTCCCCAAGTTGACTAGAACCTGGAACCTTAACTAAAAAATCAGCAAATCCAGTAAACTTACCTTTACTTAAACAAGCCTGAAAAATAACATCTACACCTTCTTTCATAGCCTGTATCGTTGCAGCTTTCTTATCTGAACTTAATCCTATATCTGTAATTGTTAAGCCTTGTTGCTTCAACTCTTCCAATACAGATGATTCGTGCTCTGCTCCTTTATCCTGAAGCATGAGCATCATTGCATCATCTTGATCTTTTAAATCTAAAGTTTCAGGAGTAGTAAGACTGAAATGTTCCATCCAGGAAGCAAAAGGACTTTCTAGAAACAAAATTAAATCTGAGGGAGAAAAGATTAAATTATCATTGTGTATTTTCATATTAACTCAAATATTTTTATAAAGTATTAACAATGGATAATACTATAAACATCTGATAGTTATTTCTATTATTTAGTCTTATAAAATTAAGCTCACTTCATACCATTTAATCTCTGTCATGCATACACGTAACCATTCCAACTTGGCAGGACTATAAATTTAAAGTGAAGGGCATGCATGTAAATGTACGCCATTTTTCGAGTAGGATGGTCTCAGTAAATAATACATATAACCCAGAAATCATTGCATTGCTTAAAGAATGGAAACCTGAAGGACGTGGTTCATATAATCCTACATATAAATTCTGGAACTATTGGCTACCATTTTCCGTAAAAATTATCGAACGACTCCAAGTACTCAATGAATAAAGGGTATCCCCTCTAAATTTCCTGTCTATGCATATATGTAATGCGATAAGTGCTAAAATTGGAACTTAACTAGTCAAAAAGTACCGTTTAGTACCCAATATCGCACTTACCGTACAGAGAAAACACTAAGTAATTTTGAAATTTCGTGGTTCATCCAAATTAAAAGGCATTACTCGAAGCTTTTGCATAAGCCAACCAAATAATCAATATAAGCAAAGGCAAACGCTGTCATTTTTGATGAAGGGCGATACCGTTTTGACTTGCAAATTTCGCTGCCTGTTGAACTCTATACCCACGTTGCCCAGTATTTCTTTTTATTTCACGATAGATAGTTGATCGTGAACGTCCCAACTCCCAAATAAGGGTAGCGATTAAACTTTCACTTTTCAAAGTGACATAAATTTCGTATCTTTCATTTTGAGAAAGTTAGGGGGTATTTCTTCATTGTGTGCTTTCTAGTTGCGAGTTGAAAAAGTCTAATGATTCAATGAATACACCTAACTTTTTCAACTAACTACAAATGTGTCGCACTTGTGATTTGAATCTGCGATCTTTAAAAACAAAGCAGATACCAATTATATTGAAATGATGTCAATAAATCTTACAAATTAAGACTTCTGCTCAATTTTCAATTGATCGCTACTACCAATCTGCGCCGTTGCATTATAAGGAAGCTGTGCATTTACATGCATCACCTGTTCAATGTGCTCGATACGTTTAGAAATGACGGTATCAATATGAGCCTGCATTTGCTTCTTACTTTCAACAACAGAGGCAACGACAATATGACAACGTTCATTCAGTTTCTTCAACTGTTCTGTCTTGAAATCAAAATGCTTTGCCATTTCTCGGTCAATACCACTCATATAAAGTTTTCGGCTGTCTGATTCCTCTGGGAATTTGTTTGCTATATCCAACATCTGTGGAACTTTTGAAAACATAAAGTCGTCATTTTCGATGTCTTTTCCCAGATCAGCATACATTGCTTCAACTTTCTGAACTTGTTCCTGACTACCATTCTCCAAGAGAACCAAACGCTCTTCAGCGAGTAAATTGACCTCTTTAAGCATTTGCATCATTGAGCCTTGCATCGCCTGAAAGCCTTTGCATCGAGCTTCAATCATCACTGCTTCCAGACGAGCATTGACTTCCATCAATTCAAGCTGAGCATTTTTGACTAGATCGACACGTTCATTTTCTAGTTTAGCCACTTCCACCTTATCTGGATCATAGTTGGTCACTGTAGAGCTTGTAGAAGTCGACGTTGAATATGAGCCACCATATTCACGATCACTTCCACCTCCACTACTTGATGCAGCTCCACCTAAAAAACTGCCAACTGCACTTGCAGCCTTACTAACAAAACCACCAATAGAACTAAACAACCCCATTATATTTTTCCTTATTTCATTAATGCTTTACGCATTTTAAAAATCAATGTATTTACGTCTTTTTCTCGCTGAGCTAAAGCTTCACTATAACTTTGAGCATCCTGCAAACATGATGCTAAGTTCTGCTGCTGAACTTTACGTAATTCTTCACTCATAATTAAAACAACATCATCACGTTCTATTAGCTGTTCTTTAGCTAGGAAATCTGTAATTTGATTCACCACGCCCTGCTGCCAGACTTCACTGAACCGTATTAACCAGATTTTTTGCGCCGTTGTTTTAGTATTAAAGATTACCTTTTCCAACTGTTGCATAAACTGATGAACAAGCTTGGTTAACCCTTGCTCTTTTTCAAGTTTTTCCTGACGGTATCCATTAGGCTGGAATGCGTAAGTTGTGTGGATACCTAAACGCTTTTGTAAATAAAATTGATCCAATTCATTCTGATACTGTTCAATACAAGGTAAAACATCGAGCACCGTTTGATCATCTAAAATTTGATTTAGACCAGCGTCTAACAATGGCTGAATCTGTTTTAAAAGAGATAAACGCTCACTGCGCCATTCTGCAAACCATTTTGCAATCTCTTCTGATTCAATACTGTTATCTAGACCTAACTGCATTAAGTCTTGCTGATATTTATCTACCAGAATGAGATAATTTTCTGCCGATTTACTCAGAACACTCACAACCGCTTTCACAAAATCCAGAGACTGATCCAACCACTCCATTTCTTTTAATGTTTTGGTACAAAGTGTTGCACTGTGTTCAGCGAGCAATGTAAAGCTTGGACGTACTTGCTGCTCAATCTGAGCTAAACCCACTAAGGTAGTGGTTCGCTCCAAATTGGAAGAAAGCTGTTGAGATTCCGACAATAGATTAATTAAGTTAGAGCGTAACGGCGTTAGACCTATATCAAGACGTTGCTTTAAATGTTGCAGTTGTGATTCAAGTAACTGTTTTTCTTCAGCCGTCACATTGATACTCACAGGAAGCTTTTTATCGAGTTCTCGATTGAGTTCAACTGTATTTTTAACGAGACTCAGATATTGATTTTCCCACTCATCAATATGGCTTAATAAAGTACTAATCCATTGCTTACTTGCTTGGCTATATTGCCAAGCTGAGTTGTTGATTGCATCTAGATCGTAAGCATTTAGTTCTAGTCGATAATCAAAATCTGATGTAAATACATTAACAGGAGTTGGTTCTGGTAATTCTGAAATTTGTGATTCTAAACTTACCAACTGCTTTTGTAATTGTATCCGTGTGTAGTAAGCATCAAAAATACAGTTATATTCCTCACATTCTTTTTGAGCTTTATCTAAACGTTCTTGAAAATCTTCTTTATCTTCGTTACGGTGTTTTTCTAAAAATGGTTCAAAATTTGGAATCCAATCTTGTTCAATAAAGAAATCTAAAACTATTTTAGCCTTTTCTAGATGAGTTAATCGAATACAGGATGGTTTTATAAGATCATTATTTAATATTTGAAGCGAAGGTAAAATAAACGTATTTCCATTGCCATATTCAGTACTTCCATAATCTCCAAATTCTGAATTACCACTAAAATTTGAAATACCATATATGCGATACAAAGTACCGTTACTATTTATATATTTCCCTATATAAATATCACCAGTTTCATGACCACGAAATTTTTTAGGTAAATCGAAATCCTTTAAATGATTATCTGCCCCATTAAAAGGAGAATTTACAGTTTTTCTCGTTTTTTGATCATAGTAGAAGATATCCGAAAATAACACCCATTGACCTAATGCAATGCCATTTGGTGAAAAAATTTTCTTTTCGACTTTCCAATTTTGATAAGAAATCTTATTTATGAATTTAAAATTTGGAAATAATATTCCTGTACGTTTATCAAATACAATCTCACGTTTATTCCTAAATCCATACCAAGCCTGCTTACTAATTGCCTCTAATAAAATTTGCTCAGCACCTTCCTCAAAATTTTCTAATTCAGGTTCTAATTCCTCAAGTTTTAATTGTGCTTGCTTCAACAAAGATTGTTGCTTTGCTTTTTCTAATTGAAGCTGATTGATATATTCAACTACTTCTGGAGAAGACTTATCAAAAAGCTTAAATTGCAACTCTCTAAGTTGTTCGAGCAACTTCATTTTTTGTTGAGCTAAAACTTCTATTTCATTGTAGTTAATCTTTGAAACCGTATTCACATTTACCCTCTTTATATTTCACTCAATCTTTATTAGAAACTTTTATATCCATTACCTACAAAATTTCCTAGACCATATGAATGATCTTTCATAGCATCATAAAAACTGACCAAGTATAAGAAATTATTAAAAATAAAAATTTTCTTATTAAATACCTCTACCAATCACGGCGATCCCAATGTAACCATTGCTTCGCATCCAAAGTGATATCACTTTGTAATTTAAGCATGGTTAATAGTGTGAGCCTATTATCGGTGTCACCTGCCAAACAACTTGCGGAAAATTGATGGCAATTATCAAATAAGACATCGTAATCACGTCTATGACCCACAAAATTTCGTGCTCTTTCAGCAACTAATTTACTGCCAACAGGTTTACCATTATTACAAGCGACATAGATTGCATTTGCAGGCGTACCACTAATAAATTCTTGTGGGGATACAATTTCAATGCTGCCATGTCGATTTAGATGAACAATCTTATTATTTCCAATATAAATGCCTGAATGCTCAGTGGTTAAAAGCAAATTGCAATACACAATAGAACCCGGTATTGGATTCACCCTCATACTCAAATCATTTAATCCATTTGCTACATATTGAGCTGCTAGATATTTAGAAATTACACTTGGTGCAACACTTCCAACTAATGCCCCTGTTAATAAATATTTAGCTGAATTTAAAAGAATAGCGGGATCATCCCCAGCTTTTTCTACAATATTTGTTGCCTTCTCAATCGTTTCAACTGTTTTCATTTCAGCATCAAAAGCTTTTTCCTTAGCTACTAAAACAGCATATTCAACAACACTATTATATTTGATTGCATCCCTTGTATTTCTAGCGGTATCTGTTACTGCATCTATCGCATTATTAAAAAAATCTTTAATTCCCATAACTCCCCCTAACATTTAAACTATTTTTTAAAAAATCTTCTGTTCTTTATTGATCAACACATCATAAATAATATGTGCAAACTGCCTCATCTTTGCAGGATCGCTCATGAGCTGTGTCATTTGCTCCATATGCGCTGCATTACTGTCTAATACAGCATCATCAAGCGCCGTGTCAAACTCACCCAGCATGGCCTGTTCACGAGTGTTGTTATGAATCTGTTTCATCATTCGTGTGTTCTCAGACATCTTGTCAGCAATGGTCAGAGCATAGTTGATCATGTCTTTCTCTGTCAGATTGTCCGTCACAAACAGATCATTCATACGACTTAAAATCTGTGACAAAAAGTCTTCTTTCTTGTCTTTCGGCTTTGCAGTACCCAGTTCATTACCAGGCTCAAGTTTATGCTCGGTACTATCGGCTTTAAGCTGAATATCCTGTTGGCGTAACTTGGACAAACGGTAATGCGTCATTGCAACATTGCTTAGATCAACCTCATCCTCTTCGGCCACCTGTTCACGCAGTAATGGGCGCAAGTTACGGGCAAAAAGACTGAGCTTCTCCAACTCCTTGTCGTCATATTCCACGATTTGAGACATAAACTCATAGAAACGGGTAAAACTTCCTAAATCCTTTTTAAAGATTTCCAGTGCATCACGGGCTTTCTTCGCTTCAGCAAATTCGTTTTCAGCATTGGCAATCAGTACGGCGTCACCTGTCTGTTTACAGCGTTCTAAACGGTTCTTGGTGACATCATAATCATTCACGGCTGCCGTGTAACGATGTTGCCAGCGTTGCATCGCAGGCTTACAGATATTGGCAAGTGCCGCATTGGATTTGTTCTTGCTATAAAAAGCTTCTGTAAACTGCTCTACCTCAGTCATAAGGAAAATACCTGCTGACTTCAACTTGTTGGCCAGATCGTACACCTGATCAGGATTGGACACATCTGCCAGTTCTGCCGTTTGGTAGTAAGGTTGGAAGGCATCCAGAATATCTTGCGGTTCATTAAAGAAATCCAGAACAAAGGTGCCAGTTTCTGCTTTACCCGGATAAGTACGATTCAAACGAGATAAGGTCTGTACGCATTCCACGCCACCCAATTTCTTATCGATATACATTGCACACAGCTTCGGCTGGTCAAAGCCGGTCTGGAACTTGTTTGCCACAATCATCACCTGAAAGTCATCGCTATCGAATGCCTTACGCATCTCACGACCTTTCATATTCGGGTTCATATTGCTTTCGGTAAATTTTTGACCTAACAGATGGCTACTGTCTGCATCATTGGCATTAAATTCTACATCGCCTGAGAATGCCACCATGGCTTGAATGTTGGCATAGTTCTGTTCAGCAATGTATTTATCAAAAGCCTGTTTATAACGCACCGCTTCTTTACGAGAACTGGTCACCACCATGGCTTTGGCTTGTCCACCGAGTAAGCCCATAATATTTTTCTTGAAATGCTCAATGATGATATTCACTTTTTGCGAGATATTATGATCGTGTAAGCGTACCCACTGATTCAGCCTGGTCTTGGCTTTCTTGGCATCGACCTGAGCGTCTTTTTCTTCGATCTTCTGCTTGAGCTTGTAGATGACTTTATAGTTGGTGTAATTCTTCAGTACATCCAAAATAAATCCTTCTTCAATCGCTTGGCGCATCGAATAGACATGATATGCCACAGGAATATTGGTTTTAGACGGCGGCATGCTTGGATCGGGCAAGCGTCCAAACAGTTGTAAGGTTTTATCCTTTGGGGTTGCGGTAAAGGCATAGAAGCTTAGGTTTGCACTGCCCTTACGTGATGCCATCACCGCATCGAGTACATCTTCAGAAGAAAGCTGTTCATCTTCTTCACGCTCTTCAATCATCAAAGTTTCTTTGAGCTGACGCGCCGTGGAACCGCTTTGCGATGAATGGGCTTCATCGGCAATGACGGCGTATTTACGTTCTTTTAAACTGGTGCTGTTTTCAATGGCACGCAGTACGAACGGGAAAGTCTGAATGGTGACGATGATAATCGGCTGCGCCATTTCCAAGGCTTTTGCCAGTTTCTCGGATTTAGAGCCATCACCTTCTTTATTGTTAATCCGACCCACGACGCCATCGGCATGTTCAAACTGATAGATCGTATCCTGAAGCTGTGCATCCAAGATGGTTCGGTCTGTCACCACAATCACAGAATCAAACATCTTTTTATTATTAGCATCGTAGAGACTGGATAGTTGATGCGCCGTCCATGCAATCGAGTTGGATTTCCCTGAACCGGCACTGTGCTGAATCAGGTATTTTTGCCCTGTGCCTTCTGCCAATGAATCTTGAACTAAGTTATTCACCACTTTCCATTGGTGATAACGGGGGAAAATCAGGCTTTCTTTTTTATATTTGCGCCCTTCCCAGTCTTCCTTTTCTTCAATCTGTAAATGAATGAAGTTACCCAAAATATTCAGCAAGCTATCCGGGGTTAAGACTTCATTCCATAAATAGCCTGTGGCGTATTCATTGACATCTTCAGGCACATCATTACCTGCACCTTGATCTTTAGTGCCTTTGTTAAATGGCAGGAAGTAGGTGCTGTCACCATTCAAATGCGTCGCCATGTAGACTTCATACTGGCTTACCGCAAAATGCACCAATGCACCGCGTTTAAACATCAGCAACGGTTCAGGCTTGTTGGTTTCAGGGTCTTTGGGCAGTCGGTTTTTTCGGTACTGTGTCATGGCATTTTGCACAGCCTGTTTGAACTCGGACTTGAGCTCCAGAGTTGCCACAGGGAAGCCATTGATAAACAGCACCAGGTCAATCCGCCATTTTTTGGCTTGCTTGCCTGTTGCCTCTAATTCGGCTTTGGATGTATATGGGCTATACACCAGTTCAGGCACCACACGGCAGATATTTTGCTGATAGCGTTGATTCAGTTCGGGGTTTAGACCATGTTCAGGTTTAAACTGACAGAATGAAAAGCGTGTACCACGGGTCTTGATGCCATGACGGAGTATGCCCAATGTGCCATAACTGCGGGATTCAACATCGGTGGCATTGATATCGGCTTTTTTAAGCTGAGCCACCACGGTATCTAAAAAATGGCGTTCGGTATCATTCGGGAAGATGTTTTTAAACTTCTGCCACTCTTTGTCTTGGGTCTTTTGTACGAACTCTAAAACATCCTGTTCATACAAAGCTTTTTCACGGTCGTAGCCTGTACCTGAACCCACAAGCCAACCGTGGCTTTGCATTTGCGCAATAATATCTTGCTGGAAGATGGTCTCTAAAGTTGCATCCGATCTCATTATTCCCCGCCCCTTCAATACTCAAATTTCTTTATTACTGTTCTATGTGCCAAATAGGATGGCTTTGCCAATCTTCTGGGAAGCCCATCGCTGTTTTTGATATGTTGTGATGTGTCAAAAGCAGATCAATCAGACGTTTACGCCATGTATGTTGTGGGGCGATTTTGTCCATGAAATAAAGCAGAAATACCAGACTGTTATAAATCTTTCGGTCTGCCGAGTGACTAGGTTCAAAATTGCATTGCGCCCGAAGCCCCATCGGCTTACTGCGTGGCTTGGCGATGGTTTTGGTAAATTTGCGGTTCCATAGTCTTGAATGATGGGCAGAGGTATTTCTTAAGTAAACAAAGTGCTGTAACAGCCCTTCAAACTGTTTTTCATCGCAATCAAAATGACTGGAAATGGCTTTACGTGTCTGAATCGGTGCCAGCAGCTGATACCACTTAGACAGTTGCCCAAAACTCATGACTTCGCAGGTGGCCCAGATTGGTGGCAATTCGGGATCATCATAGGTGCGTTTATAATGTTCGATAAAGACTTCGTCTGCTCGGCCTACTTCACCTTCAAGTGATTCTAATAATTTGTGCCATCTAAAGGCGGGTTTAAAATATTGCCCTTGTAGATAGGCATGACAGCCATGCCGATGTGCCAGTTCATAGGAAAAACGGGTACGAACGGCAACTTCCAGACGCTCTATGGCATCCAGGATGAGTAGCCTTAATTCACGGTCGAATACATACAGCTCTAGAACCTGCTCAAAACTGGTATCAGGTTTAAAGCAATGCGGTGAATGGGTGTGTTCAAATGGAAGCCAATAGGCACCTAAGCGATAATAATTGATTTGCTCCAGGTAAAATTGTGCCTGTTGCTCATTGGCAAACTGCATACCACGCGCTTTTAATAACTCGATTTGTTCAGCAAATGTTTTGGCAGGCTTGTTAAAAGATTTCATGATGGCTTGCCCCTATTTTTATATTTTTTAGGGCTCCAGAAACAAGTAACCCGACAGTTTGAGGATGCAATTGCTTGCCTAGCCTTGTCGGGTGTTGTTGAGCATATAGTGAATCATTGCAATTATTTATGCAATGATTTTTTGTATCTGCTGGAGTCCGCATTGGTTTGAGGCAGCTCAGCATACTCACGCGCTTAACTCCGTTTTCGCTTCATTGGGATGTTGCCAATTTCGTACATCGATCTTTCCTGTCACCGCAGAGGAAATCAGGGCTGTACGGCGTTCTTTAATTATTTCAATTGCTAATTTTGCTTTATTAATTAAGTTATCTATCTCTGCAAGCTTTTTGTCTAAGTAATTAACTATCATTTTTTGCTCTTCAATTGAAGGCAATACTACTTTCCAAGCTTTAATATGACCCTGAGATACTTTAGCCATAGTCATACTTGATCCTCTAGCATCTAACTCTATTTGAGTTCTACCACTATTAGATAATAACCAGTAGCACAAAAACTCATTTATTACGTCAGAGGTAGTATTTAATCGATATACTAAATCGCACATCATTATTGGATTTTCAGGTTCTACCTTAACCACACAAGCATCAGCAACTAATAAAGGAGTATTTGCACGTGTTACAAGTAAATCTCCTTTACGAACTCTATATTTCTCTTCTAACTGGCTTTTAAAGTCCAATGTTTTTGACTCAGATACAATAAATTTTCCTTTTTTTACGGCACTGATTTTAAGTACACCACATTCATCTTCTTGTGGTGGTTGGTTTTGTGCTATTGGACTACTACCTTGTTCAATAGAATTAAGTACTATTTGAATATTAACGATTTTCCATAAATCAGGCACTTGCCCTAACCACTCCACACCTGAATCTTTCATTTTTACTTCAGGATTTAAACCTTTGGTCACGACATGGCTAATCACCGCTTGACGCTTTTCTTTAAGCAGTTCAATCAGCTTTTCTTGTTTGGCAATTAACGTGTCAATTTGTGCGGTTTCATGGTCAAGGAAATTGGCAATTTGTATTTGCTCAACATGATCAGGCAAATAAAAATAACAATTAGCTATATCTGAAAAGTTTACTGTTTGTCTCACACCTGCACCTAGAGTTTTCATATGAGCAACATCAAACTCTTGAAGTAACCATCTGACATAGTTTTTATCAAGTGATTGATCACAATGCAGAACGATATACCCTGTGCTTACTACCACATCAATTTTTGATAATGCTGTTCTTAAGCTTTTTAAATCGTAATTTAGATTCAAAGGATTAATTAAAAACTCATCTTTCAAAACTTCTTGATAACTTGCTTTAGTATCGGGAGAGAGATTTACTTCATTTTTATAAATTACTTCACCAAAACTAATTGATCCCGCAGGAAGATCAGGATTTGAAGTCTTTAATTTTTCAGTAAGTAACCATTTAAACCGTTCACAGGTCCAATGTATAGGTACATTACCCATCCAAACGATACCTGAATCTTTATATTCAGCATATTTCTCATATTTAGCCATTAAGAATGCACCTCTTGCAGAAGAGCCATAATTTCACGGCTGACTGCATCCAAATCTGCATCAATCTCACTTAAATCACGTGGCGGTTCATAGACATAAAAGTGACGGTTAAACGGAATTTCATAACCCACAATGCCTATTTCGCTATCTTGTGCATCACGCTTATCGGCATTAATCCATGCATCAGGTACATGCGGTTGCACCTCACGCTTAAAGTAAGACTCGATTAAATCGGTGGTGCTTTGGCTTGGGTCAAGGGCAATGTTCTCCGCATCACGCAAATCACCATCCTGTACAAACTCAACCACTTTGCCTTTATAGCTAAACTGACCATATAGCGGATTTTCTGCGCCTTTCACCACTTTGTTCACAACTGGCTCAGCATCAGCATTCTTCCAGGTAATGGCATCAATAAATTGCTTCTTCTCTTTAGTCTCAAGCTTCACATTGGCATCTTTTAACGCTTGCTTTAGTACATCATCAAAGGCATTAAAGTCATCACATTGCGCTGTACCAATCTTGGTTTGCAGGCTTTCAGCTTTACGCATCAATAAACGCTGTTCTAACCACAGTTTTGGCTCAAGCACGGTCTTGATATCTTTTTCTTTCAGCTCGCTAAATTCAGCTTTAATCAGCGCACGGATTTCCACGTCAAACTCGTCAAGCTGACCATAGCTGTCTTCTGTCCACGTTGTAGCGTATTGCGCATACACTTTTTGCATCACTGCATTAAAAGGCTTCGGTGCAAAACGTAACGATGCGACGGCGTCGTCACTCACCTGAGCAGATAAACGCAATGGACGCTCAATGGTCACACGGCGGTAGCCAAACTCGTAGCTATTAAAGATTTTGCTAGAAAAGGTTTTAGCAGCTTCATTTTTAGGATTAGCCGATTGACGACCACGATTAGATTTAACCTCTGTAGGTTTATCCAGTTCACGTGCATCCGTCACTTCAAAGTCACCATAACTGCGGGTAATCATCGCGATATCATCTTCGCTCATTTCATTACGCTTAGAGCCAAGCGACTTACGCATTTTGCTGTACAGGTTACTCCCATCAATCAGCTGTACTTTGCCCTTACGTTGAGTCTCTTTTTTGGTGCTGAGTACCCAAACATAGGTCGCAATACCGGTGTTATAGAACATATCGGTGGGTAGCGCGATAATCGCTTCCAACAAATCTGCTTCTAAAATATAACGGCGGATTTCACTTTCACCACTGCCCGCACTGCCTGTAAACAACGGCGAACCATTCAAGATAATACCAATACGACTGCCTTGCGCCGTGCTGTCGTCTTTATTGCGCATCTTGCTGATCAGATGCATCAGGAACAGCAAAGAACCATCCGATACACGTGGCAAGCCTGCACCAAAACGACCTTCAAAACCTTTTTGCTCATGCTCGTCTTTGATGTCTGATTCGATCTTTTTCCAGTCCACCCCAAATGGCGGATTCGATAGCATGTAGTCAAACTTCTCATAGGCCAACTGGTCATTGGATAGCGTATTACCCAATTTGATATTACGCACGTCCTGACCTTTAATCAGCATATCCGCTTTACAGATCGCATAAGACTCTGGGTTTAACTCCTGCCCAAAAACGCGCATTACCGCATCAGGGTTATGCTCATAGACATATTCCGAACCTGAGGATAAAAACCCACCCGTACCCGCCGTAGGATCGTAAATGGTCCGAATAATACCGTCACCACTCAGCACATCATCATCCTTACTGAATACCAGACCTGTGGTTAAACGAACGATGTCACGTGGGGTAAAGTGTTCCCCTGCAGTTTCATTTGAACCTTCAGCAAAACGGCGGATCAGCTCTTCAAACACCAAGCCCATTTCATGGTTAGATATATTTTTTGGACTGAGATCAATTTTAGGATCTGAAAAATATTGAACGACTTTGTAAAGCAAATTGGCATCATCCAGGAGACCAATAAATTCATCGAACTTGAAGTGTTCAAAGATTTCACGTGCATCTTTGGAGAAGTTTTGAATATAAGTATTGAGGTTTGAACGAATGTCTTTTTGACCCAGGCTGCCTAAATCCAGCTCGGAGGTATTAAAAAATGACAGGCCATTGGTTGCCTTTAGCAGCATTTTTTCTTTGGCTTCTTCTGGCAGCGGCATGAGTTTCACTTTTTCATTGGCTGCCAATACATCTGCCTTACTGTCTTCAAGTACACACTCTAAACGGCGCAACAGCGTAAATGGGAGAATGACACGACCGTATTGCGATTGTTTGAAGTCACCACGCAGCAAATCTGCCACCGACCAGATAAAAGCTGCTACTTGTGAAAAATTATTATTTGTCATTAAAAAATACCGCTAGCACTCAGGCTATAAAAACTTGAAATTTATAGTTTCATTGTGCCTGATTTACAACATGTTTTGCTAGAGATAGACTGTACAAAAGAATATTAATTAGTATGCCTATGAGTTTTTTAAGTATTATAGGACTTACGCACTATTATTTATAGATTCTCTGTGGTAGCAGATGATTTTTATCGAGAATAAAGTCATCAATGAAGTTTTTGATAACTGGTCTAAATAATTTCTTCTGCCAACGA
>SPVA01000122.1 GCA_013530545.1 Acinetobacter lwoffii | reverse complement strand
CTTATCTGAAGCAGCAACTGACCAGTTATAAATTGCCCAAATACATTGAGTTTGTGGCTGGATTACCAAAGTCTGCAGTAGGAAAAATTCTGCGTCGCGAGCTGCCTCGTACTGTTCAGTCGAGTGCCAAAGCCTGCTAAGGAATGATCTAATGCATTAGATTTAAAAAAAGCGGTGGTTCGATTGGCCTAGGTTTCCTGATTATGGGCGGTGCCTATTTCTTGTGTGGAGCAGTATCCGGGATATTCATCAAAGACCGTCAATACGATCCACAAAAGGCATAATTTCAACTTATAAAAAAGAGCCCGAATACAGGCTCTTTTTTATATTTATCTATTGAAACAGTATTTTTATTTTTTTATTCCTGATCCATTTCTTTGTGCAGATGAATACTTTTTAAACCATCATTTACTTTATTGAGCAGATGAATCAGGGTAACTAGATCATCAAAAGCCAGCTTATTTAAGGCCTGACCATAAAACTCAAAAAAATCATCCTGCAGACTATCCCATGTCTGAAAGCCTTCAGTAGTTAGTGCAACAATTTTAGCGCGCCGGTCCTGTTCACTAATGACCCGCTCCACCAGACCATCACGTTCCAGCCGCTTTAATACTGCATCCAGATTTTGCCGGCTCACGCCCAGATATTCAGTCAGATCAGAAAAGGACATTCCTAATTTAACTTTTGGACGGGACAGGGCACCCAGCACTGCCCAATGCACGGGAGATATTTTTAGCTCATTGAGGCATTTTCGGTCTAGGCTGTTGCCCACCTGAAACAACCGGAAAAAAAGCCGGTTATGAGCAGAATATAAGGATTGATCATATTTTTTTGACAAAGTATCACTCACAATATTGGACATCCTAAAAACTGAAATAGCCGAGCCGCGCAGAGTATAGCCTATCGCTTTTTCGCACAAATCAGTTTTTATTATAATTTGTTTTAAAAATCATAGTGTTTTTGCAGAAATTTTCCTATTTAAATTCTGAGTCAATCAGTTTTATGGCTTGGAAATCTCTCTTTTTCTCCTCACTTCCATTGCGCTCACTCGCCAAATATCTAAGGTTTTCTTCCTAATTTTAAAGGAATAAATTATCTGTCATGCAAAAGACATAATTTGGCCCTAGAGTGAAGTCGGATTCAAATTAATCTAAAGCCAAAAACCAACATAGGTCAATACATTGAATAAATAAAAATAATAAGTTGTTGATAAATATATAAACAATAATTTATAAATATTATTTTATGTAAATATATTGACATAAATTCAATCTCTTTCTATTTTAGATAAAACACACTGAATTAAAACAACAGCCGATTAAATTCGACAACAAAATAGCGTAGGGATGAGCAATGAAAGGATTAAAAGACAAGGTTGTGATTGTGACAGGCGGAGCAGGCGGAATTGGTTCAGCCACCTGCCGACGTCTGGCAGAGGAAGGCGCCAAAGTTGCCATTTTTGATATGAATCTGGAAGCGGCTGAAAAGCTGGCGAATGAAATCAATCAATACGGTCAGGCACTGGCAATTCAGTGTGATATTACCGATCGTAATGTGGTGGAGCAGGCTGTACAGCAAGTAGAAGCCGAGCTTGGCCCGATAGATGGTCTGGTCAATAATGCCGGTTGGGATATTTTTAAGCCTTTTGTAAAAACTAATCCGCAGGAATGGGACAAGCTGATCCAGATCAATCTGGTCGGTATGCTAAATATGCACTTTGCTGTTCTGAAAGGCATGGTCGAGCGGAATTCCGGCAGTATCGTCAACATTGCTTCTGATGCTGCACGGGTCGGTTCTTCTGGTGAAGCAGTCTATGCGGCATGTAAGGGCGGACTGCTTTCATTTTCTAAAACCCTGGCACGTGAACATTCACGTCATAACATCAAAATTAATGTGATTTGCCCGGGACCGACCGATACGGCTTTGCTTGCAGGCGTGACTGAAGGCGCATCAAATCCGGAAAAACTCCGTGAAGCTTTCACTCGTGCTATTCCCTTAGGTCGTTTAGGCCAACCGGATGATTTGGCTTCTGCCATTGCCTTTTTCTTGAGTGATGATGCCAGTTTTATTACCGGGCAGGTACTCAGTGTTTCTGGCGGTTTAACCATGAACGGTTAAACGGACATCATCATTAAATCTCATAACAATTACAGTTCAACCAGATAGATAAAAACAGTACAGGATGTAAAGAAAATGAATTTTGAAGATATTTTATATGAAGTTAAAAACGGTGTTGCCTGGATCACCATTAACCGTCCAGAAAAAATGAATGCCTTCCGTGGCACCACTTGTGACGAAATGATCAAGGCATTGAATAAAGCGGGTTATGACCGTAACGTGGGTGCAATTGTGCTGGCAGGCGCAGGTGAGAAAGCTTTCTGTACCGGTGGTGACCAGTCCGCGCATGATGGCAATTATGATGGCCGCGGCACGATCGGTTTACCGATGGAAGAATTACATACCGCCATCCGTGATGTGCCTAAACCGGTAATTGCACGCGTACAAGGCTATGCGATTGGCGGTGGCAATGTGCTGGCAACCATTTGTGACCTGACCATCTGTTCAGATAAAGCGATTTTTGGTCAGGTTGGTCCGAAAATGGGATCAGTTGATCCGGGCTATGGCACGGCATTTTTAGCGCGTGTGGTAGGTGAGAAGAAAGCCCGTGAAATCTGGTATATGTGCCGCCGTTATTCTGGTCAGGAAGCTGTGGAAATGGGTCTGGCGAATAAATGCGTACCGGCCGATCAACTGGATGCCGAAGTGCAGACCTGGGCTGAAGAAATCTGTCAGCGTAGTCCGACTGCCATTGCAATTGCCAAGCGCAGTTTCAATATGGATACCGCACATCAGGCGGGTATTGCCGGCATGGGCATGTATGCGCTGAAACTTTATTACGATACTGAAGAGTCTCGAGAGGGAGTCAATGCACTGAAAGAAAAACGTCAGCCTGAATTCCGTAAATATGCCAAATAAGGAGACTGATCCATGAAAAAGAATCCTTATATCACTGAAGAACTCGAGTTTCTGGCAGAAACAGCAGAAAAATTTGCCCAGAAATATATTGCCCCCGGTTTTCTGGAACGTGACCAAAGCCGAGTCTTTGACCGTGATCTGGTCAAAAAGATGGGTGAAATGGGCTTTATTGCACCTGAACTGCCGGAACAGTACGGCGGTCAGGGCATGGGCAGACTAGCAGCTGGAATTATCCATGAAGCCATTGCCAAAGCGGATTTAAGTTTCTCCTATATCAACCTGCTTGCTTCCCTAAATGGGCAGATTCTGGCCGAACATGGTCAGCCTGAAGTGGTTGAGCCTTGGCTGAAAAAACTCACTGCAGGCGAGGCTATCTTCTCAATTGCCTTGACCGAGCCGCGAGGCGGTTCTGATGCAGCGAATTTACGTTTAAAGATTGAACGTGATGGCGACGAATATGTGATTAACGGCGAAAAGACTTCAATTTCTGCGGCCGATCAGGCAGACGCTTCTGTAGTGTTTGGCCGTACTGGTGCTAATGAAGATGGTGCGCATGGCGTGACAGCGCTCTTGGTTCCGATGAATTTACCGGGCATCAGTACCACGCGATTTGATTGTCATGGTCAGCGTGCGATCGGTCGCGGTTCAATCTTTTTTGACAATGTTCGCGTACCCGTAAATCATCGTCTAGGGGATGAAAACAAAGGTTTTGTGCAGGTGATGCAGGGCTTTGATTTTTCACGCGCACTGATTGGCTTGCAGGTTTTGGCCGTTGCGCGGGTGAGTCTGGATGAAGCCTGGGAATATGCAGCCCAACGTGAAGCTTTTGGTCAGCCATTGACTGCTTTTCAGGGAGTTTCACATCCTTTGGCAGAATACGAAACCCAGGTTGAAGCGGCACGCTTACTTTGCCTGCAAACCTTATGGCTCAAGGATAATCATCTGCCCCATACCTCTGAAGCGGGCATGTGTAAATGGTGGGGGCCAAAACTGGCCTATGATGTGATTCATCAATGTCTGCTGACTTTTGGCCATGCCGGTTATGACCGTGGTGTGATGGAACAGCGCATGCGTGATGTACTCGGTTTCCAGATCGGTGATGGAACAGCACAAATCATGAAAACGATTATTGCGCGGCACAAAGCAGGACGTAAGGCTGTTCCGGCTTAAGGAAAATAAGCCCAAACTTGAATACGATAATTATAAAGAATGAGGAGTAAGCGAATGGATTTCGATGCGGTTCTGATCCCGGCCAGAAAAGAGGCCATGCTCAAACAGGGATATTGGTTAAATCAAACGATTCTTGATTTTTTACGTAGTGCCGTAGAAAAAAATCCGGACAAAACAGCTTTAGTAAGCGTTAAGGTCGAGAATCAAACTGAACAGACTTTCAGCTATCAGCAGCTTTGGGACATGACCAATAAAATTGTCTTGGGTTTGAAACAGCTGGGTGTTGAAAAAAATGACGTGGTGTCTTGCCAGTTGCCGAACTGGTGGGAATTTACTTTGCTTTACCTGGCTTGTAGCCGTATCGGTGCAGTACTCAATCCGCTTATGCCGATTTTCCGTGAACGTGAACTGGAGTTCATGCTCAAGCATGGTGAATCCAAAATTTTTGTTGTACCTAAAACGTTCCGCAATTTTAATCATGAACAATTGGCCAATCAGCTGCAAAACAAGCTGGATAGCTTGAAGCATGTGGTGGTAGTCAATGGCGAAGGCGAGAATAATTTTGACCATCTGTTACTTAATCATGGACTGGAACAGGATGCTTCAGCAGTTGCTGCGCTGGATGGACTAGAATCTGGCCCGGATGACATTACCCAGCTGATTTTTACCTCTGGGACTACGGGTGAGCCAAAAGGTGTCATGCATACCGCCAATACTTTATTTTCCAATATTGTGCCTTATGCGAAGCGGCTACATTTAACTGAAAATGATGTGGTGTTAATGGCGTCACCGATGGCGCACCAGACCGGTTTTATGTATGGCCTGATGATGCCAATTCAGCTGAATACTAAAGTGGTGTTACAGGATGTCTGGGACGTAGCCAAAGCCGTAGATCTGATTCATCAGCATCAGGTGAATTTCACCATGGCCTCGACCCCATTCCTGAATGACCTGTCTAATGCCGTGGCAGAACAGCATGATAAAGTCGATTCACTAAAAATTTTCCTGTGTGCCGGTGCACCCATTCCAGGTCCATTGGTGCAAAAAGCCCGGGATATTTTAGGAGTAAAAGTGATTTCAGCTTGGGGCATGACTGAATGTGGTGCGGTGACGCTAACCCGACCTGAAGATGAAGATGAGCGCTCTTTCAATACTGATGGCATCGCTTTACCAGGTGTTGAAATCAAGATTGTGGATAAAAAAGGTCAGACCAAAGCCCTGAATGAATCCGGGCGTTTGATGATCCGCACCTGTTCAAATTTTGGCGGTTATTTAAAACGTCCACATTTGAATGATACGGATGCCGAAGGCTGGTTTGATACTGGCGATATTGCCTATCAGGACGAGCAGGGCTATATCCGGATTTGTGGACGTAAAAAGGATGTAATTATCCGTGGCGGAGAAAATATTCCGGTCGCAGAAATTGAATCATTGCTGTATAAACATCCGAATATTGCAACAGTAGCTTTAGTAGCTTATGCAGATGAGCGAATGGGCGAGCGTGCCTGTGCAATCATCAAGCTGAAAGATCAGACAAAACCGTTAAGTTTTAATGAGTTGGTGGATTTCCTGAAAACCCATAATCTGGCTATGCAATATCTTCCAGAACGTTTGGAGATCTGGGAGGATATTCCGATGACACCATCCGGGAAAATCCAGAAGTTTAAACTCAGAGAATTGCTGGCACAGCATATTGCCTCAACGGCAGTTGAATCGAGCTGAATATCTGAATATGCAGAAATTAAACCCTGAATAATCTTGCATCATTCAGGGTTTTTCTTTTTCAAAGAAAATAATCTAAAGGTTTAATGCAAACTTTAGAATCACGTCTATTTTAATAATTTTAATAAGGCTTCAGCCGTTGCAGCAGAAGAGGCGGGGTTTTGTCCAGTAATGAGCAGACCATCTTGTTGCACGTATACCTGCCAGTCCTCAGTTTTAGAATATTTCCCACCTTTTTCTTTCAGCATGTCTTCAACTAAAAACGGAACGATGTCTGTCAAACCCACACCGTCTTCTTCGGTATTACTGAAACCGGTGACTGTCTTGCCCTCTACAATAGAATGGCCTTCGGCATCTTTCACATCACGCAGGACACCCGGAGCATGACAGACCAGCGCAACAGGTTTATCTGCCTGCAAGGTTTGCTCAATTAAAGAAATGGAATTCTGGTCTTCGGCCAGATCCCATAGTGGTCCATGACCACCCGGATAGAACACGGCATCAAAATCCTGATTGAGAACTTCACTCAACTTATGTGTATTGGCAAGAGCCTGCATGGCCACTTCATCTGCTTCAAAGCGTTTGGTGTGGTTTCGGTTTGCGCATCCGGCTCATTACTTTTTGGATCTAGTGGTGGTTGACCACCTGCAGGAGAAGCCAAAACTACCTCTGCGCCTGCATCGACAAAGGTGTAATAAGGCGCAGCCAGCTCTTCCAGCCAGAAGCCGGTTTTTTTGCCGGTATCGCCAAGCTGGTCATGTGAAGTCAGTA
This sequence comes from Acinetobacter lwoffii, assembly GCA_013530545.1. Classification (GTDB taxonomy): domain Bacteria; phylum Pseudomonadota; class Gammaproteobacteria; order Pseudomonadales; family Moraxellaceae; genus Acinetobacter; species Acinetobacter lwoffii_G. The sequence goes on along the minus strand of SPVA01000122.1, from coordinate 33,762 downwards.
CCATCAAGATTTTCATATTATTTTCCTGTATCTCGTTAAACATCGTGAATCATCGACTGTTAATTTAACAAGTACACAGCTTGAAAAATGTTCTTATAGGTTTATTTGCTGTATTAATACGTTATGGCTTAAGTTGATTCAACTCAATACAGATTGAATCAACTTACAAAGAAAAAAGTCATCTAAAGATCAAGAAATGATTTATCTGCCCATTAACACTGCTTGCTGAATATCTGCTTGTTTACGCAAAAAATCCCAGACCAGTTTAATCCGGGGTTCATGTTGTAAATCAACTAAGGTTAGCATCCAGAAAGTGTGTGCAAAATTCACCTGCTCACTGAGTACCTCTTCAAGTTCAGGTTTATCTTGGGCAATAAATCGCGGCAAAATCGCCAGTCCGGCACCCGCACTGACCGCAATTTGCTGGGCCAGAATACTGTTACTGCGAAAACAGGCAGTCAATTGCAGGGGTAAGCGTTCCAGCGAATACAGCGCTGAGCTATAGACCAAATCATCAATATAATCGACAAAACGGTGCTGTGTTAAATCTTCTACCCGCTTAATTGGGGGATTTTGTTGTAAATAATTTTTACTGCCATACAGCTTTAAACAGTAATTCGAAAGACGGGTAATGATATAGGGTCCAGATTTGGGCCGATCAATCGCGATCACAATATCGGCTTCACGATGTGACAATTTAATGGTTTTCGGAACAGGAATTAAATCAATGGTTAAGGAGGGATAATGCTGAGAAAACTCGGCCAATAACCGCGCTAAAAATGCAGTACCGAAACCTTCTGGCGCACCAATCCTTACCCGACCGTGTAAAGGGTCATGACGTTTATCAATCTGGATAAACGACTGTTCCATTTGCTCTACACGGGGTACTAATGCCAAGCCTTCCGAGGTCAGTTCATAACCGGTGGCTTCGCGCTTAAACAATTGCGTACCTAAAGTACTTTCCAAAGCCTGAATCCGCCGCGCTACGGTGCTATGTTCAACCCCAATCAAGCGTGCTGCATTGGTGAGCGTTTTAGCACGTAAAAAAGCGTAAATGATCCCAATCTACTTTCATTTTTTATTTAACATCCTGTTAAATTCCTGTGCATATTTGCACAACCATCGTGCACCAATTTCTATTGGTGGTCAAAGTGTTCTTTGTTAGTCTGCTGAAACAGCGTAAAAATTATACGTTAAATAAAAGCCAGTAAAGGCAGATACAACGACAATAACAAACCAGCACGGAGCGACCATGAACGCCATTTCTCATCCACAGCAAAGTACTGGATTCACCACCGCAAAACTTCTCATTAATGGTGAATTTGTCGAATCAAAAACCAGCCATTGGCAAGATATTGTTAATCCTGCCACTCAGGAAGTTTTGGGCCAAGTGCCTTTTGCCACTGCTGAAGAAGTCAATGCAGCGATTGCGGCTGCGCAAAATGCCTTTGCCAGCTGGCGCCAAACCCCGATTCAGGCCCGTATGCGAATCATGCTGAAACTGCAGGATCTGATTCGTACCAATTTAAAAAGTATTGCCCAGGTCTTAACAGCAGAACAGGGGAAAACTCTGGCCGATGCCGAAGGTGATATTCAGCGCGGTCTGGAAGTGGTGGAGCATGCCTGTTCGATCGGTTCACTACAAATGGGTGAGTATATTGAAGGTGTGGCACGCGGTGTCGATACCTATACTTTGCAGCAACCCTTGGGTGTCTGTGCAGGAATTACCCCGTTTAACTTTCCGGCGATGATTCCACTGTGGATGTTCCCGATGGCGATTGTCTGCGGCAATACTTTTGTCTTAAAGCCTTCTGAACAGGATCCACTATCGACCATGATGCTGGTTGAGTTAGCGACTCAGGCAGGTGTGCCGGCAGGCGTACTGAATGTGGTACATGGCGGTAAAGAAGTGGTCGATCTACTGTGTACCCATCGCGATATCAAGGCGATTTCTTTTGTCGGTTCGACTGCAGTCGGCACGCATGTCTATAACCTTGCAGGCCAACACGGCAAGCGTGTGCAGTCGATGATGGGCGCCAAAAACCATGTGGTGGTGATGCCAGATGCGAATAAAGAACAGACCTTAAATGCCTTGGTCGGTGCAGCTTTTGGCGCAGCAGGTCAACGTTGTATGGCACTTTCCGTGGCGGTAATGGTCGGTGAGACCAAGCACTGGGTCGATGAACTGGTCAATAAAACCAAAACCTTAAAGGTAAATGCCGGGCATGAACCGAATACCGATGTTGGACCAGTGATTTCAACCCGTGCCAAATCGCGTGTCATCGATTTAATCAACAGTGGTGTTGAACAGGGTGCTGAAATGCTGCTGGATGGCCGTGATGTGCAGGTTCCAGGCTATGAACAGGGTAATTTTGTCGGACCAACGATTTTTAATCAGGTCACGACCGATATGCGCATTTATAAAGAAGAAGTATTTGGTCCGGTACTGGCGATCATGCATGTCGATACTTTAGAACAAGCGATTGAGCTGATTAATGCCAATCCATTTGGTAATGGCGTTGGACTCTTTACCCAAAATGGTAATACAGCACGTACCTTCCAGAACCAGATTGATATCGGTCAGGTTGGCATTAACATTCCAATTCCTGTACCTGTGCCTTTCTTCAGTTTTACCGGTTCACGCGGTTCAAAACTGGGTGATTTAGGTCCTTATGGCAAACAGGCAGTGCAGTTCTATACCCAGACCAAAACCATTACCAGTCGCTGGTTTGAAGATGACCAGGAAACCACCGGTGTCAATACCACGATCAGTCTGCGTTAAGGAGCATCAAGCATGAAGATTGCATTTATTGGTTTAGGCAACATGGGCGGCTCCATGGCACAGAACCTGCTCAAGTCGGGCCATCAGGTTTTTGGTTATGACTTAAGTGCAGTGGCTTTACAGCATTTTGCAGAAGCGGGCGGTGTGGTCTGCGACAGTCCACAAGCTGCCGCGAAGCAGGCGGAGATCGTGGTCAGCATGCTGCCCGCAGCCAAGCATGTGCGCGAAGTCTATTTAGGTGAACACGGTATTCTGGAGGTGCTTCAAGCGGGCAGCTTATGTATCGACAGCAGCACCATTGACCCGCAAACTATTCAGGAGGTTGCTGCAGCAGCGCAAGCCAAGCAGATTCTCGTCTGTGATGCACCGGTATCCGGCGGTACTTTAGGTGCCAAAGATGGCACTTTAACCTTTATGGTCGGTGCAGATGCTGCCACCTTTGAGGCCGTCAAACCGGTCCTCAGCGGTATGGGTAAAAATCTGGTGCATTGTGGTGCGGTGGGAACAGGCCAGGTGGCAAAAATCTGTAATAACCTGATTCTGGGAATTTCCATGACTGCGGTGGCAGAAGGGATGGCACTCGGTGCCAAACTGGGCATTGATCCGCAGGCACTGGCTGGCGTGATCAACAGTTCCACCGGACGCTGCTGGAGTTCGGAAATTTATAATCCGTGGCCCGATATTTGTGAAAATGCGCCATCATCGCGGGGTTATACCGACGGCTTTGCCGCACAACTGATGCTCAAAGATTTAGGGCTGGCCGTGGATGCTGCGCAACAGGTGGATCAGCCGGTTGTACTCGGCAGCATGGTACAGAAACTCTATCAACAACTGTGTCAGGAAGGCGATGCCCATCTGGACTTCTCCAGCATCATGCATCAATACACCACGCCACCTGCTTAAAACTTAAAAGATTCAGATGGAGCAAGGATTCGCTTCAATAATTACACCTTGTCAGTAATAACGATAAATTCAGGCTGAGGTTTAACATGTTAGATTATCAAATAACGGTTCAAAATTTTGATTTAAATACGGTTGCAAGTCAGTTTCTCTCCGATTCCATGCAGGTAGTGAATGCCTGTTATGAATGCTGTGACCGTCATGCCAATTCCGATGCCATTGCCTTGTACTGGCATGGTAAAGATGGCAGAAAAGAACAATATAGCTTTGCCGAGTTCAAAAAATATTCCAGCCAGTTTGCCAATTTTCTTAAGTCTCAAGGCATTGGTAAAGGCGATCGTGTTTCCGGATTATTACCGCGTACCCCAGAGCTGATCATTACCATTTTAGCGACCTGGCGGATTGGTGCGGTCTATCAACCCTTATTTACTGCCTTTGGTCCCAAAGCTATCGAGCATCGCATTCATCTGGCGCAAAGCAAGCTGGTGGTGACTGATCTGGCGAATCGGGACAAATTATCCGAAATTAGCAACTGTCCAGCTATTGTGACGGTACATGCCGAAACTGAGGCAGAACGCTATCCGCACGACCTTAGCTTCTGGACGGTATTAAACCGTCAGGCTGAAGCTTGTGAGCTGGAGATCCTGAATGTTGATGATCCATTTTTATTGATGTTTACCTCCGGTACTACTGGACCAGCGAAACCTCTTAAAGTCCCTTTAAAAGCACTGATTGCTTTTGCAAGCTATATGCAAAATGCCATTGGTCTAACTCCTGAAGATGCATTCTGGAATATTGCCGATCCCGGCTGGGCCTACGGATTGTATTACGCGATTATTGGTCCCTTAATGCTTGGACACTCGACCTTGTTTTATGAAGGTGGGTTTAATGCGGAAAGTGTCTGCGAAATTGTTAAGGAATATGGCATTACCAATCTGGCCGGTGCACCGACTGCTTACCGCATGATGATGGCAGCCGATCCTGCTCAAATGGCAAAACTGCGCGGCAAGTTACGTGTCGTCAGCAGTGCGGGAGAACCGTTAAATCCGGAAGTGATCCGCTGGTTTAAAGAGGTGCTAGATGTGCCGATTTATGACCATTATGGCCAGACCGAAGTCGGGATGGTGGTGTGTAATCATCATGCTTTGGAACATCCGGTCCGTTCAGGTTCGGCAGGCTTTGCCAGCCCGGGTTACCGAATTGCCGTTGTCGATGAACAGGGGCATGAATTAGCAGCTGACATCCCGGGCATTCTGGCAGTGGATATCAGCCAATCGCCGATGATGTGGTTCTCTGGCTATGAAGAAAGCCGTAAATCTCCCTTTGTCGGCCACTACTATTTAACCGGTGATACCGCAGAAATCCATGCTGATGGCAGTATGAGCTTTGTCGGGCGTAGTGATGATGTCATTACAACGTCAGGCTATCGGGTCGGCCCATTTGATGTGGAAAGTGCCTTGCTGGAACATGATGCCGTGATTGAAGCTGCGGTGATTGGTGTACCTGACCCCGAGCGTACCGAAGTGATTAAAGCCTTTGTGATTCTGGCGAATAATTTTGCAGCTTCGACCCATCTGGAAGAAGAGCTGGGTCAATTTGTGAAAAAGCGTTTATCTGCACATGCCTATCCGCGCCTGATTGAATTCGTGACCGAATTGCCGAAAACCCCAAGCGGTAAAATTCAACGCTTTTTACTGCGCAATCAGGAAATCAACAAGCAGCAAGCCAAGACCGCATAATAGCTAAAGCCAACAAATTGAATAAGAAGATTAAATAAAGAGATTAAAGGAAGCATCGATGCAATTAACGGAAGAGCAAAAACTAATTCAGGATATGGCCAAAAGCTTTGCCCAGGAACAGATTAAACCCTTTGCCGGCGAGTGGGATCAAAAAGGCATTTTTCCTAAGCAGGCCTTGGCCCAAATGGGAGAGCTGGGTTTTTTAGGCATGCTGATTCCGGAAGAATGGGGCGGTTCGGGCACAGGTACGCTGGCTTATGTTCTAGCCCTAGAAGAAGTCGCTGCGGCCGATGGTGCAACATCCGCGATTATGAGCGTACATAACTCGGTGGGTTGTATGCCGATTTTCAAGTTCGGCACGGAACAGCAAAAGCAGCAATTTTTAAAGCCTTTGGCTCAAGGTGAAATGATTGGTGCCTTTGCCTTAACCGAACCGCATACCGGATCGGATGCTGCCGCGATTAAAACCCGGGCGATCAAGGACGGCGATCACTACATTCTGAATGGCGCCAAACAGTTCATTACCTCAGGCCACAATGCCGGGATGATTATTGTCTTTGCCGTGACCGACCCATCTGCGGGCAAAAAAGGCATGAGTGCATTTTTAGTGCCGCGCGACACACCTGGCTATGAAGTGATTCGGGTGGAAGAAAAACTCGGCCTGCATGCTTCGGATACCTGTCAGATTGCCCTAACTGATGTCCGCATTCATGAAAGTTTAAGACTCGGCGCCGAAGGCGAAGGTCTGAAAATTGCCCTAGCAAATCTGGAAGGCGGGCGAATCGGTATTGCCGCACAGGCGGTTGGTTTGGCGCGTGCCGCTTTAGAAGAAGCAACGGCCTATGCGCATGATCGGGTCGCCTTTGGCAAACCGATTTTTGAACAGCAGGCGATTTCTTTCAGGCTGGCCAGTATGGCGACTGAAATTGAAGCGGCACGGCAACTGGTCCATTTTGCAGCACGCAAGAAAGAAGCCGGTGAAGCCTGTTTAACCGAAGCCTCCATGGCCAAGCTATTTGCTTCAGAAATGGCAGAACGTGTCTGTTCCAAAGCGCTGCAGATTTTTGGTGGCTACGGTTATCTCAAAGATTTTCCAATTGAACGGATTTACCGCGATGCGCGGATTTGTCAGATTTATGAAGGCACCAGCGATATTCAGCGGCTGGTGATTGCGCGCAGCCTCTAATTTTAAAAGGATTTATCTCATGCAATGGCAAACAATTTTATTAGAACAACGTAATGGTGTCGGGCTGATTACTTTAAATCGTCCGCAAGCTTTAAATGCACTAAATAACCAGCTGATTGTTGAAGTCAATCAGGCACTGGATCAGCTGGAAAAAGATCCGGCAATTGGCTGTATTGTGATTGCCGGTTCGGAAAAAGCCTTTGCCGCCGGTGCCGATATTAAAGAAATGGCAGATCTGAATTTTCCGCAAATTTATCTAGATGATTTTTTCAGTCTGGCCGACCGGATTGCCCAGCGCCGCAAACCTTTAATCGCCGCAGTGAGTGGCTATGCCTTGGGTGGTGGTTGCGAGCTGGCATTGATGTGCGACTTTATTTACTGCGCTGAGAATGCAAAATTTGGTCTGCCCGAAGTTACTTTAGGCGTGTTGCCAGGCATTGGCGGTACCCAGCGTTTAACCTTGGCGATTGGTAAGGCCAAAGCCATGGAAATGTGCCTGACTGCACGGCAGATGGGGGCGCAAGAAGCGGAACAAAGTGGTCTGGTAGCTCGGGTATTTGCTAAGGAAGAATTACTGGAGCAAACCCTGCAAGCTGCCGAGAAAATTGCTGAAAAGTCGCTTACTGCCGTGATGATGATTAAAGAATCAATTAATCGGGCCTTTGAAGTGAGCCTGGCTGAAGGCCTGCGCTTTGAACGCCGGGTTTTCCATTCGATTTTTGCCGGTTCCGATCAAAAAGAAGGCATGCAGGCCTTTGTAGAAAAACGCCCAGCCAAATTTACCCATCAATAAAACAAAAATAGGAAAATAAAATGAGTGATGAAAATAATTTAGCGATACGGGTCGCAGGAAGTCTGGGCATTATCAGCCTGGACCGCACCAGCCATTTAAATGCCTTAACCCTGCCAATGATCCAAGGCATTCAGGCGCAACTCGATCAGTGGTGCCATGATCCAGAAGTGCAAGCCATCCTGATCAATTCCAACAGTCCCAAGGCGTTCTGTGCTGGAGGCGACATCCGCTATCTGTATGACAGCTATCAGGCCGGCAATACCCAATATCAGGATTTTTTTGCCACTGAATATAAGATGCTGAGCACCTTGCGTAATTTTCCAAAGGCCGTGATCGTGATGATGGATGGCTATGTACTGGGCGGAGGCTTTGGCCTCGCTCAAGCCTGTCATATCAAAGTTACGAGTGAAAAATCACGTTTTGCCATGCCCGAAACCGCAATTGGTTTTTTCTCCCGACTGGATGAAGTCGGTGTCTATATGGCTTTGACCGGGGAGCAGATCAGTAGCAGTGATGCCTTGTATCTCGATCTGGTGGATTATCATGTGCCGAGTGAGCGTTTTGCTGAATTAGAAGCAGCATTGATTGCAGCACCGGTATTAAACCCGATTGAGATTCAAAAGATCATTAGTTCCTATATTACGCATCCGGTAGAAAGCGAGCTGCAAAAACGTGCAGATCTGATTAATCAGCATTTTGGCTATCAACACCTGGAGGAGATTGAACAGAGCCTTGCTCATGCAAGTAGTGCAACTAATCAGGAATGGGCCAATAAAATGCTGACCATTTTGCAGCAGCGTCCGGTGATGGCAAAACAGACCAGCCTGAAGTTACAGCAAGCCGGACAGAATTTGTCGCTGGAAAAATGTATGCAGCTAGAACGGGACTTGCAGGATGTCTGGTTAGAGCAGGGCGATTTTATTGAAGGGGTTCGTGCGCTGATTATTGATAAGGACAAAAATCCACAATGGCGAACCGAAAATGCAAAATTTGAACAAACACTGGAAAAGCTCTGGCCAGCATGGACTCAGCAGCGTATCGAAAATATTACTTAAAGCTGATGGTAAAAGACCCTCTATAATTTAATTATAGAGGGTCTTTGTATCTGTCCCATACTTTCATCGACATGAATTCTATTTAGGGGGACGTTTTCTTTTTCTTGCCACCGCCGTCTTGTTTATTGACCGTCGACCAGGCAATACGTTCGGCTTCTTCTTCAGAATGTCCACGCTCTTTTTCGCTTTCTTCAATATGTTCGGCCTGCCGTTTCTGCTTATCGGTATAGGCTGATTTGTCACCTCTAGGCATCTTAATATCCTCATCAGGTTGGGCTGAAATTACTATAACAAGGGCTTATTTTTACGAAGGTAAGTATTTGTTTGACTTATTTTATAAAAGAAAAATAGGATCTAGAAAATATTTTATATACTGATTTTTTAAAAAGATTTCGTAAGAATAAGATGAAGATAACGGTCAGCTAGAACCGCTATCTTCTCTGCCAGATTAGCCGTTAATAATACTGCCGCCATTCACATGAATCACCTGACCTGAAATATAACTGGCTTCTTCACTGGCCAGGAATAAATACGCCGGTGCTACTTCACTCGGTTGGCCCATACGACCCATTGGGGTGCTTTTACCAAAATCTTTGAGCTGTTCTTCATCAAAACTGCTCGGAATCAATGGTGTCCAAATTGGGCCCGGAGCGACCCCATTGACGCGAATACCCGTTTTATTTTTCAATAAATTGGTGGAAAGGCTTCGGGTAAATGTAGTGATGGCACCTTTCGTACTGGCATAGTCAATCAGCTGGTCATGACCATGATAGCTGGTAATACTGGTGGTATTGATAATGCTGTCACCTTCTTGCATATGCGGAATTACCGCCTGAGTCAGGTGGAACATCGACAGAATATTCACACTAAATGTTTTAAGTAATTGCTCGGGCGAGATATCGCTAATACTTTCTTGCGGATACTGAACCCCGGCATTATTGACCAGAATATTAATCGTTTTAAATTCCTGAAGGGTCTGTTCCACCATTTTCTTGATTTCATCTTGATCTTGTAAATCACATTGAATCAGCAGACAACGGCGGCCTTCATCTTCCACCATTTTTTTGGTGTCCCGTGCATCCTGATCTTCATCCAGATAGCAAATGGCGATATCTGCACCTTCGCGGGCAAATAAGACCGATACAGAGCGGCCAATTCCGCTATCACCACCAGTAATCAAGGCAACTTTGCCTTTTAATTTTTCACTGCCTTTATAATGCGGTTTAATAATTTCCGGTGCAGGGTCCATTTTGGTTTGCACACCCGGTTGATGGTCTTGTGTTTCAGTTGAAGCTGGGGTTTCAGGATAATGATTCATATCTTTTCCAATTCCAATGATTGTGGCCATATAAGAAAAAATATATTAGAAGCTTTTGGGCAAAATGAGGCTGGACTCAACATTTCATAACAGAATGTATTCGAGATTTATCAATTATTCATTGAAACGGATCAGGTTGAGCAACCAGAACAGAAAAAGCTGATGAAACAGCTTCTGGCTACACTTTGATAGCTGAGGTGGTCTTGAAAGGTGAAATTTGATTAGGAAAGGTGAGGTATCAACGGAGATTTAAAATCTAGACATACATAGGCCTTTTTTACTGGGCTTGTATATAAAATAAATGGAGAGTTTTTTAACTCTCCATTTATTTATTCATTCTGATGTGTTTAAAAAATTTCTATAGAAATAAATTAAAGATTATCACTTAAATTAATTCTGGCCTGTGCTGCCTTTTCCTTTTTGGCTGAGGCTTTACCCCAGTTAAACTTTTGTGCACAGATGCCTAAGCCCACAATAAATAATGCAAGCACACTGGTATAAACCACTTCTTTAAAATAGGTTCCTTCAATAATCATGGTAATTAAAGCGCCGACAATAAAGATAATGACCAGATAAGTGAGCCATGGGAATAACCACATCTTGAATGGAATATTTTGTCCTTCAGCTTCCAGTTTTTTACGTAACTTAAGCTGAGAAATGGCAATAGCAAGATAGACATATAAAGATACGGTACCAGTCGCTAACATCAAGACATCATAAATATTCATACTTTCGGTGGCAGTCAGATAAATCGCCACGAAAGAAAACAGGCTTGAAAAGATGACACCTACCCATGGGCTGTTATTGCGGTTGGTTAAACCAAAACTCTTTGGTGCATCTCCACGTTTCGAGAGGGAATAGACCATGCGTGAGCAGGTATAAAGTGCGGAGTTAAAGCAGCTACATACCGAGGTGAGGACGACAAAATTAACAATATGGCGCGCTTCCGGAATACCGAGTGCAGTAAGCGCTACGCTATACGTACCCCAGGTCGGATCTTTCAATAATGGATTATTATGTGGAATCAGGCAAACCGTAATTAGCATTGAACCGACATAGAATAAAATGATACGCCATACAATTGAATTAGCGGCCTTACGAATTTCCTTGGCGGGATCTTTGGTTTCAGCTGCTGCAACGGTGACAATTTCTGCTCCCATATAAGCAAACATTACACCCAATAAGGCCGTGATCACCGATGAAAACCCATTGGGCATAAAGCCTTGAGCGGTTAGATGAGTTGTACCACCGAGCATAGAGGCATCGCCCCAAGGCCACAGGTGCATCACGGCCAAACTACCAAACACCAGAAACAGTACAATGGCAATAACTTTGATCAGGGCAAACCAGAACTCGAATTCACCAAAGTTTTTTACGTCACGGAGATTAATCCAGACCAGTGCTACAGTGACCAGAAGCATATAGCCCCAGATCGGGATAAATGGAAACCAGCTATTTAGGATTTTCCCGGCAACAAAGGCTTCCCAGCCCATGAGCAACGTCCAGAAAGACCAGTATAACCAGCCGATAGAAAATCCAGCCCAGCGCCCGATTCCACGATCCGCATAGGTTGAAAATGAACCACTGTCGGGATTCAGTACCGCCATTTCTCCCAGCATACGCATGATGAGTAAAACTAATATTCCACCTAGAGTATAGGCAATGAGTGCAGCCGGTCCTGCAGAATAGATGACATTACCGGAGCCGACAAAGAGTGCTCCACCAATGACACCGGCAATTGAAATCATGGTGAGATGGCGTGATTTAAGTCCGTTTTTTAAGCCGTTTGATGATTCGGAATTGGAGAAATGTTGATGTTCTGCCATATAATTTCCCTTAATATCAATAGCGTAGCGGCAATAAAATTCCTTATTTGGCTTACGCTATCTTATCCTTTGAAACTGTAACCGAATTCATCAGTGCTTGACCAATATTAAGTTAATCTTAATAAAATGAATCCTTGTAGCCCTATAGACAGGATCACACTTTGATTAAAGTACGGTTACATGCTGTTCATGTATGCGGTTAATTTCTCTTTTTTGTTGTAAAGTGACGAGAGCCATTTTTGAGCAATTCAAAGGAGCCAATTGGCTTAAGAGATAAAAAATATAAGCAGGCAATATTTACAGAAAAATAAAGCCTACCTAAAATATCAGGCTAAAAGCAGGTTTACGTTCCCTTTAAAAATAAATTAAAAGCTTTTTGATTTTAAAAATATAATTGTATTGATCCCTGAGTTTTTACTAAGTTAGAGTGCGAATTCCATGCTCACGCAAGCACTTTAACAATATCCCGAAAGCCACCAGAATTTCCTGTTCACTCACACAGGCAAAGCCCAGTAATAATCCTTTCTGCCGGGTGGAATAATGTTTGGTATAGTATTGCGATAAGGCTCTGACCTTAATTCCCAGTTCAAGCGCTTTGGATGCAATCAAGACATCATCACTGCTGCTCGGCAATTTTAAAATCAGATGCAAACCGGCGGCGGTATTGTATTCATGCAGAAAATCTTCACCTAAATGTCGGCGAATCAGGTCAATTAAAAAAGCGTGGCGTTTGCCATACAATAAACGCATCCGTCGGATATGCGCCTCATAATGTCCTTCACGGATAAATTCAGCCAGTGTTTGCTGATCGATTAAGTGACCACCACGATAAAGTTCCGAGGCCACAATTCGCAACGAAGAAAAGAGCTGCTTTGGTACCACTAAATAGCCAATGCGCAGAGCCGGATAAATGGTCTTACTAAACGTCCCCATATAAATCACCGGAGAATCCGGCTCCAAACCTTGTAAAGAAGGATAGGGCTGGCCCGAGAACCTGAACTCACTGTCATAATCATCTTCAACAATCCAGCTATTGTGTTGGCGTGCGAGTGCAATTAACTGTTTGCGCCGTTCCAAACTTAAATGTGAACCTAAGGGATATTGATGCGAAGGCGTCACAAAAATCAGCTTAGGCGGTTTCTTGGGATGCAGATCGGGAATAATCCCTTCCTGATCGACCGGTAAGGAACGCAGATTCACACCATTAATTCGTAAAATATTACGCGCGCCCCAATAGGCCGGATCTTCGATCCAGACTTCGTCACCAATGTCGCTTAAAGTACGCGAGACTAAGTCAATTGCCTGATGGGTGCCTTCGGTAATAATGATCTGATCAGCATCGCACTGCACTGAACGAGCAATTTTCAGATATTCCGCCAGCTCCTGACGTAGTTCCAGGGAGCCACCGGCATTGCTGTAAATCAGGTTGTTGACTTGAGGTTCACGGCTCAAACGTGTCTGGATTTTGCTGAAAATATGATGCGGAAATTCGGTTACATCGGGTGCGCCCGGTACAAAGGCTCCCCATTGATAAGGCGAGGCTGCTGAATAGCCGAGCAAGTAGGAACCGCGTTGCGACAGATTATAATTTTGCTGTGCTTTTTTTTCCGTAACCGCAGGAGAGCTTTGTTCTGCCTTCACCAAAAAGGACTCAGGTAATTTCTCTACCACCCAGGTGCCTTGACCGGTACGGGCATCCACATAGCCCTGTGCCTGTAATTGTTCATAGGCATTTAAAACCGTATTACGCGATACCTGAATTTCTTTGGCCAGATCACGTGATGCAGGCAAGCGGGTTTTGGGAGCCAGTACGCTATCAATAATCGCGTTACGCAAGCAGCGGAACAGGCGCATCTGTAATGTTCCTGTGACATCTTGCTGCAATCGCTGCAGTAAATAATCTCCAAGCAAGCTACGCAATTGGCTCTCTCCTACAAATTTGAAATGGCTCTCGTGAGAGCGGTATTGCTAGGTGCAAAATAGTCTGATCAGGCAGTCATTGTAAAGTGTCTTGTATGCGTTTTGATCATGTACCTGCGGCTTGAATGCGAGCATACAGGCGGGCAGGCAATATACACAGATACCGATTAAAACTAAAGCGAAAAATCCAGACACTGATTTTGTTAGGAGCTTGCTGAACTGAGACCTGAATCAAGCAATGATTGCCATAACAGGCGAATAGAGATGTGTTGCAGCCACCAGGACATGCGACTGCATATAACAAAAGGATCATAGAATGAACATGATGATGAAAGGATTGACCTACACCGATCAGGGTACAACGGCCTGGAACAATTATCTTAAGCAACTGGATAAAGTAGCGCCTTATCTGGGTGAACTGAGTGAAAGACTGGATATGCTGCGACGCCCAAAGCGCAGTTTGATTGTCGATGTCCCGGTCATTATGGATGATGGTACGGTTCAGCATTTTGAAGGCTATCGTGTTCAGCACAATTTAACCCGCGGTCCGGGCAAAGGCGGTGTGCGTTTTCATCCAGATGTCAATTTGGATGAGGTGATGGCTCTGTCAGCCTGGATGACAATCAAATGTGCTGCTCTAAATTTACCTTTTGGTGGAGCCAAAGGCGGTGTGCGAGTCGATCCGAGCCAGCTTTCCAAACGCGAACTGGAACGCTTGACCCGACGTTATACGGCAGAAATCAATTTAATTATTGGACCGCAAAAAGATATTCCTGCACCAGATGTTGGAACCAATCCGCAAATCATGGCCTGGATGATGGACACCTTTTCCATGAATGCAGGTTCTACGATTACTGGTGTAGTGACCGGAAAGCCGGTTCATTTAGGGGGATCTTTGGGCCGCAGTAAGGCTACAGGCCGTGGTGTGTTTATTAGCGGTCGTGAAGTTGCCCAGCAAATCGGTCTGGATTTAAAAAATGCTCGGGTTTGTGTACAGGGTTTCGGTAATGTGGGCAGTGAAGCTGCGCTGCTTTTCCAGGAAAATGGCAGCAAAGTGATCTGTGTTCAGGACCATTCTGCCACCCTGTATCAGAAAGAGGGGATTGATATTAAAAAGCTGCTTGAATACTCAAATGCCCACCATAAAATTCAGGGATTTTCTACCAGCGATGAAATTTCTGCATCAGCTTTCTGGACCATTCCTGCCGAAGTCTTTATTCCGGCAGCGCTGGAAGGTGTGATTAATACTCAGGTCGCGCAAAATATTCAGACCAAAATGATTCTGGAAGGTGCCAATGGTCCCACTTTGACTGAATCGGATGAAATTCTGAGTGAGCGTCATATTACCGTGGTGCCAGATGTAATCTGCAATGCGGGTGGCGTGACGGTCAGCTATTTTGAATGGGTTCAGGATTTAGCCAGTTATTTCTGGACCGAGGAAGAGATTAATCAGCGTATGGATGCCAGCATGAAAAATGCGGTACAGGATGTATGGCAAAAATCAGTCCAGGCCGGATGTTCTTTGCGTACAGCCGCTTATATTCTGGCCTGTGAGCGGATTTTAATGGCGCGTCAGGAACGCGGCATCTATCCGGGTTAAGCGAAGTTTTTGCAAGATGGATTAATCCATAAAAATGAATGGATTTAATCCATGATGACCTATCCTAAATTTTTGCAATGGATTTTTAAATTGGCTTCTTTATTTAAAAAGGAGCCAATTTTTATTAAAAACATAAATACTTGTTTATAAATAAAATAATTTTATATTTTGACTCTTTTACTCATTTCAACTAGACCAATTGGCTCCTTCGATCTGCTTCAAAGTGGCTCTCGTCTCATACGTATAAAAGCGCAAAATGAACCATATCAGCCAGTCTTTGGCAAATTTCTATCCCAAGATCCGGATAGCAAAATTTACAACGTATGAATCAAGAATGAGGATACAAAATGGACAGTAAACACTCAGCACTGAATGCACGTAAACAGCAGGCGACACCACGTGGTGTTGGGGTCATGTGTCAATGGTACGCAGAGAAAGCAGAAAACTCGACCATCTGGGATGCAGAAGGCAATCAATATATCGACTTTGCGGGCGGGATCGCCGTACTGAATACTGGCCATCGCCATCCTAAAATTATTGCTGCGGTCACTGAACAATTAACCAAATTTACCCATACGGCTTATCAGGTTGTACCATACGAGAGCTACGTTGCTCTGGCAGAACGTATCAATGCACGCGCTCCCATCCAGGGTGCTGCAAAAACCTCATTCTTTTCAACGGGTGCTGAAGCTGTCGAAAATGCAGTTAAAATTGCCCGTGCCCATACTGGCCGTCATGGCATTGTGACTTTTGGCAATGGTTTTCATGGCCGTTCATTCATGACGATGGCAATGACCGGTAAAACTGCACCTTATAAACGCGACTTTGGGGTGATGCCTAGTGGTGTTTTCCATGCCCGTTATCCGGTGGAATCCAAAGGCATTAGTGTTGATGATGCAATGCAAAGCATTGAAGACATTTTCGCAGAAGATATTGCTGCGCATGACGTAGCAGCGATTGTGCTTGAGCCTGTACAAGGCGAAGGCGGATTTAATGTGGTGCCTGCAGAATTCCTGAAACGCTTGCGTGTACTATGCGATCAAAACGGCATTTTACTGATTGCTGATGAAGTACAGTCTGGTTTTGCGCGTACAGGTAAATTGTTTGCGATGGATTATTATGAGACCAAGCCAGATCTGATTACGATGGCAAAGAGTCTAGGCGGCGGTTTCCCGATCTCAGGCGTGGTAGGTCGTGCTGAAATCATGGATGCACCAAATCCAGGTGGATTGGGAGGCACTTATGCAGGTAACCCGGTTGCTGTTGCGGCTGCCCATGCGGTACTGGATATTATTGAAGAAGAAGGTCTTTGTAAGAGAGCGAATGATCTAGGCGCAGAACTGGTTGATGTTTTACATGAACTGAAAATGTCTTCTAGCATGGTTAAAGAGATTCGTGCACTGGGTTCGATGGTGGCAGTTGAGCTGGAAACCGCAGAACAGGCAAAAGCTGTACAAAACCATGCCATGCAAAATGGTCTGTTAATCCTGACCTGTGGTCGTTATGGTAATGTAATCCGTTTCCTATACCCGCTCACAATTCCAGCAGAACAGTTCCGTGCGGGATTGGCTATCTTGAAACAAGGGTTTGCACTATCTGTCGCAGCCTAATGAAAGAGTAATGATCATGCTTCAAACGCAATATAGAGATTTATTACAGCATCCTGATATCAGCTTCGATCAGCCTGCCACGGGTGAATATATTGAAGTCAACGATGCATCAACCCAAGCCACTTTGGCCTGGGTAAAATCCCATGACCGGGCGTCTGTAGAACAGCTGATTGTTCGTTCTCAGCAAGCCCAGAAAGCCTGGAAAGCCAAGACAGCTCTTGAACGTGCGGATGTGCTTTGGGCCTGGTTCGATCTGATGCAGGAAAATAAAGAGTCCTTGGCTCAGATCCTGACTGCTGAACAGGGCAAGCCACTGGCTGAGGCGCGTGGTGAAATTGGTTATGCCGCTTCCTTTATCCGCTGGTTTGCCGAGCAGGCGCGCCGTATTGATGGTGACGTGTTGACACCAACGCTTGCCCATCAACGTTTATTGGTTATCAAACAGGCGATTGGGGTAACAGCTGCGATCACGCCATGGAATTTCCCGGCGGCGATGATTACCCGTAAAGCCGCGCCAGCTCTGGCTGCTGGCTGTTCCATGCTGGTTAAACCGGCTGAACAAACACCTTTAACCGCCTATGCGCTTGAAGTTTTGGCCTTGCGCGCAGGTTTGCCACAAGATGTATTGCTGCATGTTAGTGGTGATGCGGTTGCAGTGGGTCAGGTCCTATGTGAAAGCGAAACCGTGAAAAAGTTAAGCTTTACCGGTTCAACTCAAGTCGGTCGTATCCTGATGCAACAATGTGCGCCGACCATCAAAAAATTGTCTTTAGAACTTGGTGGCAATGCACCGGTTCTGGTCTTTGATGATGCCAATCTTGAACAGGCGGTACAGGGCATTATGGCCAGTAAATTCCGTAATAGTGGACAGACCTGTGTTTGCGCGAACCGGATTTATGTACAAGATGGCATTTATGATGCGCTGGTAGAAAAACTGGTTGCTGCAGTTGCAAAGCTGAAAGTCGGTGATGGTCGTGATGAATCCTCTACTCAGGGTCCATTAATTGATGAGGCTGCGATTGAAAAAGTGCAGTCACATATTGCAGATGCATTGAGCAAAGGTGCACAGGTGAAAACCGGTGGACAGCGCTCAAATCTGGGCGGTACATTCTTCGAACCAACGCTTCTGACTGAAGTTACTCAACAGATGCGTGTGGCAAAAGAAGAAACTTTTGGACCGTTGGCGCCGTTATTCCGTTTCAAGACTGAAGAAGAAGCAATTCAGATGGCGAACGATACAGAATTCGGTCTGGCTACCTATGTATTTACCCAAAGTACAGCACGTCAGTGGCGTGTAGGTGAAGCCTTAGAATACGGTATGGTGGGAATCAATACCGGAGCTATCTCTAATGAGGTTGCGCCATTTGGTGGAGTCAAGCAATCAGGGGTAGGCCGTGAAGGGTCTAAATTCGGTATGGATGAATACCTTGAAATGAAATATCTCTGTGTTGATATTTCTTCATAATGATGTTTAAAAAGTAAACTTATTCATTAAAAAACTGATGAGAAAATATCAGCCTCCAGTGAATCCCGTGTTTAATTTAAACCGGGATTCCTGCGATGGAGCAAGGACTCAATAAACAGATTGGAGGAGGGCATATTTTCAGTTGTTAAGTCATTCTTCTTCTCTAAAATTCCCCTAAATATCAATTAAAGCATCAGATTTCTATCAGGATTTAACCCTAATTTCTAACTTTAAACCAAAAGCATCCAGTAATTTTTGCATAGACTTGAGTGTTGGATTGCCTTCCGGTTGTTCCATTTTCTGTAGAGTCTGGGGAGCAATCTTGGTAATTTTAGCCATATCGTTGAGTGTGAGGTGCAACTCGGTACGAATGAAGCGAGCAACCTGATGAAAAGGCCAGTCAGGATTGTTACTGACGGTTTCAAGTACAGACAATCTCTTTTGCATCTGTTGAATCGGAGTCAGTGGCTTGAAGCGTTTATCCATAATTCAGCTCCTCCAATTGTTGGCAAATATTATCAATTCGATACTGGCTATTTTCCAGAATTTCAGGTGCCAATTGTAGATACTGCATGTGCTCGAGTAATCCCTGATAAAGTGGTAATTGTTCGATTAACACCGCTTTGATTTCTTTTGGATCAATCATCGTGCTTTCGGCGATCTGTTCAATGACTGAATGCCAAATTGGCATACCACCATGATCATCTCGCTCCCAACGCGTAGTCCGGGCAATACCATCTGGATGTAGCCACATCGGCGCAAAGTCAAATAATGGGGTTAGTTGAATGATTCCTTTATTGAAACGTTGAATCGCTGTATTACGGGTATGATTATCCTTATTACCTAAAGCGACATTGGCAAGATCACGCTTCAAATATTCAAAGATTTCCTGTTTTGGTTCAGTACAGCATTGCATCAACAGGCTACAGATCTGGTTATGGGTCATTCTTACCCCAAAACCTGCTTTTCCTCCCAGAGAAGCAATACTTTCCTGAGCGATTCTTTCAACCTTCCCCTCAATAACTTTACGGTCGAATCGAGGAATGAATAAAGTCTTGCCATGCAGCTCCAGTTCCTGATGAACACGAAGTCCCAGGTACTGAGCAACTTTCATATATAAGGCTTCGTGCATCAAAATTTTATCTAAATTCTGATCACTGCCACGGCTGAATTTCACCAGCCAATGCTGCTTGACCTGATGATCTGTCAGCGTGTGATCCAGATAGAACAGGTCATCGTGACCTTGAGTTAACAGTAATTTTGGCCACTCGCCCTGAATACCAGAAGAACCGGCAATAAAAAGTCCATAAGAGGCTAAGGATTCAATAAAGTTTTCTTGACGTTCTACGACTTGGTCTAGGCTAAAGCCATGATTCTGCTGAACAGGAAACTGCCCCTGTAGCCATTCATAAGCCTCTTTAATCCGTAAATTACCAATCGGATTACCTGCACCCGCTTTTAGAAGCGCCCAGTCTGCTTGTTCCTGAGTGTTTTCAGAAAAATTAAGCTGACGGAGTAATTCTTTACGGCCATAACCTTGAGGTAACAAATCCATCAGGAAGGCTGGCCAGGTAGATTGCAAGGTATTTTGCACATTTACTGGTAAATGATAGGCTAGCGCATGCCCGTCGCTTAGGTCCATATAAGAAATAGCATATTCAAATAGATATGATGTGCGCGTGGCTGCTTGCCATCCAGTTTGTTGTTGACCGACAATCTCAACAATAGCGCAATCCAGCCATTCATCTTCCTGATAAATCTGCAGTGTGCAATATTGATCCATAATTTTATTAAAATAGTAAAGTAAAGTGATTTTATTTATTATATACCTATTTTAATAAAAAACTAATTTTATCTTCTTAAAGTTCTTTTTTTCAAGTCACATTTTTCTAACGAATGATTTAAATGAAATTAAACAGAGTGAATAGACTGATATTTTCTAATCTTTAGATGAGTTTCATTCATTCACTCCTAAAATGTATCAAATCCACTACAAACCATTCTTCGAGTTTATTACTCACTTTCACCTACTTAATATTTAATAGAAATTATTTCAAGCCATTAATGTTAATGATTTTATCCTCTATTGAACCCTAAAATTACATAGAAAAAATCTGTCATATTTTTCTTCATTAAGTGATCTTGATATCTTAAGAACAACCAAGAATGAATAATATTCACTTTTCATTGAGTTTAAATCATTTTTATTCATCTTAACGTTCACGTATAACTAGGCTCATTCAGAAATTTGGTTATTAGAACTTAGGGCAGTGGTTCACAATGAGTAAAAAGTTTGCATGTTCAATTAAGCGCATTCGTTTTGACGAAAACTATCAACCTGCAGATAGCACACGTCTGACGACGAACTTTGCCAATTTGGCGCGTGGCGAAAGTCGCGAACAGAATTTGCGTAACACTCTACGAATGATCAATAACCGTTTTAATGCATTGGCACATTGGGATAACCCAAAAGCAGACCGTTATTCAGTTGAAATCGATATCATTTCAGTTGACCTGGATATTGAAGGAAATGGCAAAAACTTTCCTGCAATTGAAACTTTAAAAACTACGATTGTTGATCATCAAACCAATCAGCGTATTGATGGCATGATTGGCAACAGTTTCTCATCTTATGTCCGCGATTATGATTTTAGCGTGGTACTTCCTGAACATATCAAGAAAAATCCAACATCGACCAAGCCAGAAAATTTTGGTGATTTACACGGCAAGCTTTATCAATACCTTGTCAATTCTGAAGTATTTAAAGCAGAATTTAAAAAACAGCCTGTGATTTGTTTGAGCGTTTCAACCTCGAAAACCTATTACCGTAACGCGAATGTGCATCCTGTATTGGGTGTGGAATATAAAAATGATGAGCATTCACGAACCGATGAATACTTCGCAAAAATGGGCTTAACCGTTCGTTATTTCAAACCTGAAAATGCTGCTGCACCTTTAGCATTTTATTTCGCAGGTGACTTATTACGTGATTATACCGATCTGGAGTTGATCAGTGCGATCAGCACCATGGAAAGCTTCCAAAAGATTTACCGTCCTGAAATTTATAATGCGAATTCTGCTGCGGGTCAGGTGTATCAACCCAGCCTTGAGTACCCAGATTATTCATTAACTCAAATTGTGTATGACCGTGTTGAGCGTGGTCAGTTGGCAGTGAAGCAAGGGAAGTGGACGGAAGAATACTTTATCAAACCTTATAAAGACATTCTGGAGCAATGGGCTGCCGAGTTCACGATCCAAAATACTGCCGACCAAGAACACGCTGCTTAATACACAATATTATTTTACGAATATAGAGATAGAAGATTAGACATGGCACTTTTACAACCTAAAAAGCTACTCCCAACATCAACTGCTGGCAGCTTACCGAAACCGTCTTGGCTGGCAGAACCTGAAAAACTTTGGTCACCCTGGAAATTGGAAGGCCAGGAATTACTCGACGCAAAACAAGATGCACTGCGTTTGTCACTGCATGAACAACAACAAGCAGGCATTGATATTGTCAGCGATGGTGAACAAACCCGTCAACATTTTGTGACCACATTTATTGAGCATCTAGAAGGTGTAGATTTTAATCAACGTGAAACGGTCAAAATCCGTGATCGTTATGAAGCGAGCGTTCCATCTGTAGTTGGTGAAGTTTCTCGCCAGAAACCTGTCTTTGTTGAAGATGCAAAATTCTTGCGTTCACTGACAGATCAGCCGATTAAATGGGCGCTTCCTGGTCCAATGACCATGATTGATACGCTATATGACGGTCACTACAAGAGCCGTGAAAAACTCGCTTGGGAATTTGCCAAAATTCTGAATCAGGAAGCTCGTGAACTTGAAGCGGCAGGCGTAGATATTATCCAGTTTGATGAACCTGCATTTAACGTGTTCTTCGATGAAGTGAATGACTGGGGTGTAGCGACTCTAGAGCGTGCACTTGAAGGTCTGAAGTGTGAAACTGCGGTACACATTTGCTATGGTTATGGTATTAAAGCCAATACAGACTGGAAAAAGACCTTAGGCTCAGAATGGCGCCAATACGAAGAAGCATTTCCGAAACTGCAAAAATCAAAAATTGATATTGTTTCGCTTGAATGTCATAACTCACGTGTCCCGATGGATCTGATCGAATTGATTCGTGGTAAAAAAGTCATGGTCGGTGCTATTGATGTCGCAAGCAATCAAATTGAAACAGCTGAAGAAGTGGCAAACACGTTGCGTAAAGCACTTCGGTTTGTGGATGCAGACAAACTATATCCATCAACCAACTGTGGCATGGCGCCACTTGGTCGCCAAGTCGCACGTGGCAAACTCAATGCGCTCAGTGCGGGTGCTGAAATTATTCGTCAGGAATTATCTCGCTAATTAAAGTGAATCCATGATGCTTTTAAAAGATTGAAAGCATCATTTGAGTGATATAACGCTCTTTATAAAAAGCTGAATGTTGGAATACGGTGATGGTTGAAGCGACAGACTTTAGAAACGCAATGTCTTTATTAACAAGTGCAGTAAATGTAGTGACCACGATGGGCGATTCAGGTCGTCATGGCTTTACTGCATCTGCCGTGTGTAGCGTGACCGATACACCACCGACCTTATTGGTTTGTATGAATAGATCATCGCGTTCTTATATCAACTTTGTTGAAAATAAAGTGCTGTGCGTAAATGTACTGAGTACAGATCAGGCGAATCTTTCAAATGCTTTTGCATCTTCAAAATGCAGTTCTGAACAACGATTTGAACAGGGTAAATGGTCGGCTTTAGAAACAGGATCTCCTGTACTTCAAGATGCACTGGTGAGCTTTGATTGTGAAATTGGGCAAATCCAGGAAGTCGGTACACATACGATTTTGATTTGTCCGATTATTGCCATTCAACAGAATCAGGAAGATCAAGCCCTGGTTTATTTTAACCGTGCTTATCATCAGGTCGGGGAAACAGAGTCTGTCTAATCCTGGAGCTGATGTAGGATTAAAATATTTTAGATTTAAAAGCTTATTAACTTTTGTAATTTTGATTAAACTGGTCTATTAAGAATAGGGAATTATGTAAACCATAAATAAGCATGAAGGGCAGACTGATCCAATAATTTACAGCTATCTATAGCCCAGAATTTAAACATACAGCGGTTAAATTGATGGGCTGCTTTAAAAAACTGTTTATATACTAAAAATACGCACTGTCACTGGATGACACAAGGTGAATGCTCTTGAATATGCTTTTGCAAAGTTTATCTTTTCAGGAATTACTGACCATCATGCTGTCGGCATTAGGCTGTGGGCTTTTAATTGGACTTGAGCGTGAACGTCATAAAAACAATAACCATGAGCAGAGTTTTGCAGGATTAAGATCATTTACGATTACAGCTTTATTGGGTGCTTCATGTTTCCTTTTGCATCTCTATATTGGAGTAATAGGAGCCGTCGCGGTCAGCCTGTTTTGTGTGTATAGCCTGTTTCAACAGAAGCAGGATATCGGCTCTACCACTGAACTGGCTTTTTTGATGACCTATATCATTGGCGCTATTTGTGTGTGGAATATCCCACTTGCTGCAGGGATGGCGGTTCTACTTACGATCATCCTGATGGGCAAACAGACACTGCATCAATTTGCTGGAAAAACGATCCAAAGCTATGAGTTAAGAGATGGGCTACTTTTATTGGCTTTGATATTGATTGCGTTGCCGGTCATGCCCAATAAGCCCTTGTGGGGCGCTGTACTGAATCCCTATATCATCCTTAAACTACTCATTTTAATCTTGATTGTGCAGTCCATGGCACATGTGGCAAAACGAATCCTGTCCAATGATAAGGCCCTTATTTTATCTGCCTTAGCCTCGGGATTTGTCTCCAGTACGGCTACAATTGCCAGTTTGGGCATGCAAGTCCGATCCGGGCGGGTCAGTGCTAAATTAAATGCAGGTGCTGGATTGATCTCCTGTATTGCCACCTTATTACAGCTTTTGCTGATTGTTCTGGGAGTGAGCGTAGAGTGGTTCAAGTTCCTGCTGATTCCGAGTTTGGTGGGGATCGGAATTTTATGTATTGCTGCCGGATTCTTGATTTATCGAACTCCCCAAGCGGATAACAGTACGACCATCAATGAAATACAAGAAATTGATAGCCGAATGTTCAGTATCAAAGAAGCGGTGATTATTGCGGTCAGTTTGACCTTAATCCAGGCTGGGATTTACGGCGCGAATCTTTTACTGGGAGATAGCGGCTTAATCTTAGGTACTTTTTTAGCCTCTTTATTTGAAGTGCATGCTGCTGTAGCAGGTGTAGTGATACAGGGAAATCCTCATAACCTGACTTTAATTTATGCTGTCATGATTGGACTTGCGGCACATGCGGTGTCTAAAAGTATTAATTCTTTTGTGACCGGGGGATGGAAGTTTTTTCTGTATTTTGCGCCTAGCCAGATTCTACATATGTTAGGGCTTATCTTTATTCTTCTGAGTTTGAAATAAAGAAGGGCTGGTTTGCATATATTATGAAATGATCCAATCATTTTAAGCCATTTTTAAGTTTCAAATTCTAGGCTAAAGCATCTTAAAGTCTTTGAGCCACGGATCATGCTGAAGCTGTTTTCCCATTCGTCTTTTTTTAGTCAGCGACCTAGAAAGTCGATCAGTCTTTCAGGCTTCAATATGTTGCTCGCTATTTGGCTAGGACTGATCCTAAACTTTGCTTTCTATCAGAAAATCCATGAATTTACGCCTTATGCCAATCTAAAAGCAGGTCTGTTACTGGTCGCTACGGCGCTGATCATTATTGCGTTTTACAATCTGGTATTACAGTGGCTGAACTGGAAATGGAATGCCAAGATACTGGCCAGTGTCTTGATCATTCTGGGTGGTTTCAGTGCTTATTTTGTCAATAGTCTGGGGGTTGTTATTACGCCAGACCAGATCCAGAATATGCTGCAAACCGATGCCCGCGAAGTTCGTGATCTCTGGTCAATGCGACTGGTGATCTGGACACTGGGATTTGTAATATTTCCACTCGGCATCGTCTGGATGCTTCAAATTCAGCCTGCATCGCTGGGGCGTAAAATCTTACAAAAAGGCTTGAGCAGTGTAGTCTCACTCGGACTGATTCTAGGCTTATTGTTCTGTTTCTATGTCGATTATGCTGCTATCTTCCGCGAGCATCGTGATCTGAAGGGAATGCTTTCTCCACAAAATAGCATCGCGTCCACCTTGTCCTATTATAAAAAGAAAGCACCTAAAGCGAATTTACCTTTGGTGGCTTTTGGCGAAGATGCACATCTGTTACAGCAGGCCCAAATGCAGGAGCATCCTAAATTGATGGTGCTAGTTGTTGGAGAAACTGCACGTGCCGAGAGTTTTGCTTTAAATGGTTATGCGCGCAATACCAATCCTGAATTGAGCAAGATAGCGGTAATTAATTTCAATCAGGTCAGCTCTTGTGGAACTGCAACTGCCGTTTCAGTTCCGTGTATGTTTTCGGGCATGTCACGTGAGGCCTATGATGAACAGCTCGCCAGCCACCGAGAAGGTTTGCTGGATATTGCGCAGCGCGCCGGTTATCAGGTGACCTGGATTGATAATAATTCGGGATGTAAAGGTGCCTGTGACCGGGTACAAAAATACCAGATTCCGGCACAACTAAAACAGAAGTGGTGTGATGCTGGTGGTGAATGTTTTGATGAAATCCTGGTGGATAGCTTGAAATATTATCTGGCTCATCTGGATAAAAACAACCAGAAACCACAATTAATTGTACTGCATCAGATGGGCAGTCATGGCCCCGCATATTTCAAACGTTCCAAAGCGCCGTATCAGCCATTTCAGCCGACCTGTAATAGCAATGCCATTCAGGGCTGTAGTACAGAAGAATTAAAGAATAGTTATGATAATTCGATTGTATATACAGACCATGTCCTTGCTCAAATCATTGAAACTTTAAAGCAGCAGAAACAGTATCAGACCGGTTTCTGGTACCTGTCTGATCATGGAGAATCTACCGGAGAGCATGGTTTATACCTGCATGGTGCACCTTATAGTATGGCACCGACCCAGCAAACCCATGTCCCGATGCTGATGTGGTTCTCCGATACCTGGAAGCAGCAGAATACCCAGCAGGTCAACTGTCTCAAAGGACAGACCAGCCAGACCCGTAGTCAGGATCATCTTTTCCCCAGCTTATTAAGCTTGCTGGATATAAAAACGCAAGTGATTGAAGCTAAAAATGATATGCTTGCACAATGCTCACCATCCTTAAAGAACAGAGCTTGAAATGCATAAAATACTGATTATTGAAGACGACTTTATGATTGCCGAGTCGACTGAAACATTGCTCAAGCTGCATCAGTTTGATGTGCACTGGGTCAATAATGGGATTGAGGGTTTAAAACAGTTACAGCAGCAGGTCTACGATATTGTCCTGCTCGATTTAGGCCTGCCGATGATGGATGGCATGCTGGTGCTAAAAAATATCCGGCAGAAGTTTCCAAATTTACCGGTGCTGATTATCTCCGCCCGGGATCAGTTACAAAATCGGGTAGATGGGCTGAATCAGGGAGCAGATGACTATTTAATCAAGCCTTATGAATTTGACGAGTTACTGGCCCGTATTCATGCCTTAATACGCCGTAGTGGTTTAAAAAATACCGGGATAGATACGAATAAGAAATTATCACACAGTGGTTTGGAACTAGATCTGGAGCAGCATATCGCTCTGTTTAATGGACAGGCTATAGAATTATCCAACCGGGAATGGTCCATCTTAATGGCCATGTTAAATCATCCGAATAAAATTTTTTCCAAGAATGATCTGGAAGACAAGCTTTATGACTTTGATAGTGATGTCAGTAGTAATACGGTAGAAGTCTATATCCATCATCTGCGGGCAAAATTAGGAAAAGACTTCATACGTACCATACGTGGGCTAGGGTATCGTTTAGGATGAGCGCCATGCAGAAACGTTATTCCTTGCAAAAACGTCTGGTTATTTATATTTCATTATTTAGCGTAGTACTGGGCTGTGTGCTGATCTTTGCAGCATACCGGATTGCGCTCGAAGAAATTAATGAAGTACTGGATAAACAGATGCAAAGTCTGGCAGAACGTATTTCAGAAAATCATCCGCAACCCTTACAAAGTCAAATCGATCTGGCAAAACAGTACAGTGAAGAAGATTTATTTGTAGATATCTGGTCCTATACAGATATAGCCACTTCCTTGCATCCGCAAGATGTTCTGGTGGCACCGGTCAGGAAAGCAGGTTTCTACAAGCATCAAACTCCGTATGGAACCTGGTTAACTTACATTATTCCTGGTAAGCAATTACAGATTCAGGTGAGCCAGCAGCAGAATGTCCGGCAGGAACTGGCGCTGGAACTGGCAGCCAATATGTTTCTTCCTTATGTGCTTTTTTTACCTTTTGCAGTATTTGGCTTAGGCTGGATGATCCGTAAAAATTTTCAGCCGCTCAATGATTTTAAAACTGAATTGGCCAGTCGCAAGGCGCAAGACTTAAAGCCAATTGCAATGAAAGATTATCCCCTGGAGCTGGAACCGACCATTCAGGAAATAAATTATCTATTTGGACGAATTTCTCTGGCCCAACAGGAACAACGTCAATTTGTAGCAGATTCTGCACATGAACTACGCACGCCACTGACAGCACTAAACTTACAGCTACAAATTTTGCTACAGCAGTTTCCGCAGAGCGAGTCTATCCATAATTTGAGCCAAGGCATTTTGCGTATGCAGCATCTGGTCAACCAGTTATTAAGTCTGGCCAAACAGGATGTGACCGAAGGTTTAAGCGAACCTGTTCAATTGCTATCACTGAATCAAATGACAGTCACCTGTATCGAAGAACTGATTCAACTGGCGCTTCAGAAAGAGATCGATTTAGGCGTAGAACAGCAGCAGGAACTGCAGATTCAGGGCCAATCTTCAGCCTTGCACTCGATTATTTATAATTTAATTGATAATGCGATTAAATATAGTCCGAAAGATGGCGTAATTAACATATCGATTTTCCAGCAAGGCCAGCAGGCAGTTTTGCAGATTGAAGACAGCGGGGCAGGGATAGATCCTGCTCAATTCGCTCAGATCAGGCAACGCTTCTACCGGATTCATAACCATGCAGAAATTGGCAGCGGTTTGGGGTTATCCATTGTAGATAAAGCCACCGAACGCCTGGGTGGAACACTGGAATTTTCGCGAAGTATTAATCTGGGCGGCCTTTGTGTACAAGTCAAGTTTCCTTTAGGCGAAGCCTAAGCGAATAGGCTTCGGTTTTTTTGGAAGTTAAGGCTGCCTGATACTCGAGAGTATAGAAGTGGTCTTTTCTATCGGCAGTTTATGGCTAAACAACGCATAGCCGATAATATTCATGCACCAGATAATCCAGCCAGTCCACAGGTTATGACTCAGGAAATGTGCTCCGCGCATCATTTGTGCCCAGCCCATGGCCAACCCTAAAATTACTGCAGCGATCAGGAAAAAATAAGCACGATTGCGGTTAGAAATGCGATAAACAAAATAGCCAGCCATCAAGGCAAAACCGCTAGATGCATGCCCTCCAGGAAAACAGTGTCCAGCAGTGGCACTAAAATCCCACAAAATCCCGTTATGGGCAGGTATGGTCATATCCCAGGGACAGGCATGGGCCGACTGGGATTTTAAAATTCCGATCGAGGCCGTGGTCAGCACCACCATGCTAAAGAAATAGCCAAATTCCCAGCGCCGTATATGCCAGTTTTGCCATTTCAGTGATGCCAACCAGCCCAGCAATAATATGATATACACCAGAATCAGCAGGTCTTTCACATAGCGATGATTGAGTTCTGCCAGTGCCCATTGTTGTCGAAGGGGAAATTGACCCTGATCATCGATAAAGGGATAGATGAGCTGTAAGTCCAGCACTCCTCCAATGTCAAAGAAGTTGAGAAGAATCAAAAAACTGAAGATCAAAAGTAAAGTTTGAGCCAGTAAAAACCGGGAACGGTCAGTGATCATTTTTAAGTTATCCATTTCAGGCAGTAGCAAGAGCAGAGGTCAAATCAAATGACCAGCCAAAATGATGCCCCAGGTCAGGGCAATTAAACTGAGTGCTACAAACTGAGCCGCACTGCCCATATCCTTGGCATTTTTAGAAAGTTCATGTCGTTCCATGGAAATACGGTCTACCACTGCTTCTATGGCTGAGTTAATCAGTTCAATGATCAGCGCCAATAGGCACACGGCGACCATGAGCGCTTGCTCAGCTGGACTAACCGGCATCCAAAAACTTAGAGGAATCAAAATAAGGTTGATCAGCAAAATTTGCCGGAAAGCGGCCTCATTTTGAAAGGCGGTTTTAAAACCAGCCAGGGAATAACGGGTCGCATTAAAAATACGCTGCGTTCCTGAGGTGCCTTTATAAGGTGATCGGTAGGAAGACATAGAGCAGTTTCAGTCAACAAGAGATAGGAATAACTTAAATTTTCAATCTTAAAATGCTCTTAAAAAACCGGCCGTTCTCTGGATTTTTTATACACACAGTTTTTACATTCTTTTGCGCAAAATTAAGAATTTTTTAAGTTTGGACTTCTATCTTGAGTAGCAAGTTAATTTCGTGGTGTGAGCCAAATGATCAAGTTCAGTTTTGATCCTTATTTATCTAGTCAGATTCACTTTATAAATACATATTTCAAGCAGCCTGAATATAAAAAACAAATCCATCACAATAAATTTTTAGTACAAGTACCTCCGGCGTATCCGGTAATTTCAGCACAGGATCAATCGCTACATTTGACTGTCAAAACTGTAGAACAAAGCGAGACACTGGAACGTCGTAGCCTGGAACATTTTATTCAGGAAAAATATCAGCAAGTCCATCAGGCCACTGTATCGACCTTCTCTGCGACCCTGTTTGCAGGTTATCACGGAGCCGAGATGCAGGTTGTGATTGGTATGCAGCATTTAAATAAAGCCTATGCCTTCCTGGAACAGTATCTCGATGAACCCGTTGAAAACACGTTAAGCAAACTTAGCCAGACCCAGGTCAGTCGAGACAAAGTGGTAGAAATTGGCAATCTGGCAGCGCTGGATATGGACAAGGCGAAACTGATGGTGGCCTTTCTGGTCTTTCATCTCTCGCAGCAACGTATCGAATGGGCGGTATGTACAGGAACAGCTGCGGTGCGTTATGTGCTGCAACAGATGGGATTACGTTTTCATGTGCTTGAAAAGGCTGATCCACAAGTCCTTGGAGAGGCACAGCACCTGTGGGGCAGCTATTACCAGCAGAAACCTTATGTGCTGGCGATTGATGTGGCAGAGGCCCTACAAGTCGCTCGTCAATTTTATCAATTTAGTCATTAAAGCATTTTGCTTGATTACCGAGGCCCAGGATTTAAATGATGACTGCTTTATTTGAACGTATCAGCCTGCAAGCACGACAATACCCGCAGCGAGAAGCTGTGATCACCGCACAAGCAACGTTGAACTATGCGGAACTGCAACGGCGGATAGAATTATTGAGTGCCAGTTTCATGCAGCTTAATCTGCAGCGTCTGGCCTTGTGGGGCATAAATAGTATCGACTGGATTGTGGTCGATCTTGCCGCACAAAAAGCCGGCATGACCGTGATTCCGGTACCTCTGTTTTTTACTGCAGCGCAAGTACGGCATCTGCTTTCCGACAGCCAAACGGAGCTGCTTTGTATTCTGGATGAATCTTTCTCTGCACCAGAATGGTTGCTGAATCTAGCTCAAGACATGAGTAGAGATGAGATTTTTATTGCTGGCCAGCTACATGCACGCTTTTTTCAGCTAGAGCAGGCAGTACAGTATTCATCTTCTTTACAAACCCGGCAGCCGGCAAAAATCACCTATACCTCGGGCAGTACCGGGACACCGAAAGGCGTATGTCTGGCAGAAGATACCATAGAATCAATTACGCATTCACTCAGTCAGGCACTGGCCAGCAGTCAGCTTGGGCGGCATTTGTGTCTGATTCCATTTGCCACCTTGCTGGAAAATATTGCCGGCATTTATGTCGCACTCGGCATGGGGCGCGCTGTAGTAGTCGATGAGGTGAGCCAGTTCGGTCTGGTATCAAACCATACTTTTGATACTTGGCGGTTTGTAAATGCAGTGCAGAGCTATCAAGTCGAAAGTGTGATTTTATTACCGCAGATGCTGAAAGCGATTGTGGAATATAGCGCTGAACACGGTGCTGCAGGGTTCAAGACGCTGAAATTTATTGCGGTCGGTGGAGGGAAAGTCTCTGCTGATTTACTTAAACAGTGTCAGCAACTTAACCTGCCGGTTTATGAAGGTTATGGCCTGTCCGAGTGTGCATCAGTAGTCAGTCTGAATCTGCCGGGTACACGCCGCATTGGCAGTGTGGGCCAGATTTTACCGCATGTCGAAGTTGAGATTGCAGCCAACAGCGAAGTAGTAGTGAAAGGCAATGCCATGCTGGGTTATGTCAATGACATGACCGCAACACCGTATATTCATACAGGTGATGCCGGCTATTTTGATGAGGATGGCTATTTGTACATTACCGGACGCATCAAGCAGATGATTATCAGCAGTTTTGGACGCAATATTTCCCCAGAATGGGTAGAGTCCAATAGTCTGACCGAGCCGGAAATCCAGCAGATTGCCATTTTTGGCGAAGCCCAGCCCTATCTGTCGGCCGTGATTTATGCCCCGGATGATACGCCAGACCAGCAACTGGCAGTAGCGCTTCAGCGGGCCAACAGCCGGATGCCGGACTATGCCCAGATCAAACGCTGGTGCCGTGCTCCCGAGCCATTTTCTTTAGACAACCAGATGTTGACCGACAACGGCAAACTGCGCAGACAGCAGATTCAGCAAAAGTTTCAGGCTGAACTGATACCGGACGAGTCCCAATCTATTTTTGCATAGTTCACAGACCCATAGATCTATCGAATGAGAGCGAACACATGAATATTGCACAGCAAGCTTTGCACACCACACCTAATCAGATTAAAACGCAATTGGTAGAACAGGGCTGGGTCTTGTTAAGACATGAACACTATGACGTGACCTCGTTTAGTGAGCTCATGAATAGGTTATGCCAGCGGCTGACTTATGATCCTGCACGCGAAAACATCACTCACCAGTCCCAGAAAGTTGATGCCGGTACGCAGGCCATGGGACTGCATATTGAAAATGGTACGACGCCTTTACCGCCTGACATCATTGCTTTTTTCAGTGAGAAAAGTGCTTGGCGCGGTTCGCAGACTACCTTATGTGATGGGCATGAAGTCTGGAAAAATATGTCAGATGCTCTCAAGCAGAAATTTGCCGAGCCGATGACTATTAGCCGTTATTTACCCAAACCGATCTGGCAGAAGTATGTGGCCACTGCCTTGAATATTGAAAATGCAGAGCAAGTCGGCCAGCAGGAGCTACAGCAGTTTATCCAGATGATACCCGGCCAGCGGATCAGTCCCGCACATGATGGGGGAGTGTACTACCATTTAAATATGCCGATGGTGCGCCATGACAATCTTAAGGGTGTTCCAGCCTTCGCCAATACCTTACTTGGGCCTTCTTACAATTATGAAAAACCCCGTTTTTATTTTGCAGACGGTTCAGAAATCAGTCCGGACTTACTCGCAGAACTGGCAGAGCGTTGTGAAACTCGGACCTCAGAAATTGACTGGCAGGATGGTGATCTGGTGATCATTGATAACAAACGCTTTATGCATGGCCGACGTGAAATCTTGGTACCACTTGAACAGCGCAAGCTATACATCTGTATGGGACTGGGCTTGAATCCTGACTTTTAAGCAAAGCAGAAAGAGACATCTTAAAAAATTCAACGATAAGAGAAATGATCTATGTCCAATTTAACAGCAGTTCTTCTAGGTACGACCGGTGGCATCGGACAGGCCATTGCCGATATTCTTGGGAAAAATGGCCTGAATCTGGTTCTGGTCGGACGTAATGAACAGACTTTACGAAAATTAGGTGAAAAACTGGCGCAGCGTTATCCGGATATACAACTGCAAGGGATCTGTTGTGACCTGGCCGAGCAGCACAGCCGTAACGATTTGCTAGATGCGCTGGCCGAACTGAATACCCCCATTCACTATTACATCAATAATGCCGGTATTAATGATTTCAGTCTGTTCTCACAGCAGTCACAGGAAATGATGGAACAGATGATGCTGATTAATGTGGTTTATCCCTTGCAACTGGTGCAAGGGATGATTCCATTGATGTCAAAAACTCAGCCAAGCCAGATCATTCATATTGGCTCTACCTTTGGCAGCATTGGCTATCCGGGTTATGTCAGTTATTGTGCCAGTAAATTCGCCTTGCGCGGTGCCACCGAAGCGCTTGCACGTGAGTATGCAAAGACCTCAATTCAATTTCGTTATTTTTCACCAAGGGCAACGATCACGGAGATGAATGATGCAAAAGTCACAGAAATGAATCAGGCACTGGGAACTAAAATGGATGATCCTGATTTTGTCGCACAAGAGTTTTATCGTTTTTTAGAGAAAAACAGTCAGTCGTATCAGGTGGGTTATCCTGAAAAAATCTTTGTGAAGGT